>DMCS01000012.1:10713-14523 GCA_003445715.1 Candidatus Mesolinea sp.
CAGGTCATCTTCCATCTTTTGGCGTTCTTCCTCGAGGATCTTCTCGATGTAAGCAGGATGGATCCTGCCATCGGTTACCAAGCGGGTCAGTGTGCGGCGGGCGATTTCGCGCCGGACGGAATCGAAGCAGGAAACCGTTACCGCTTCTGGTGTGTCGTCAACAATCACGTCCACACCGGTAGCTTGTTCAAAAGCGCGAATGTTTCGCCCGTTGCGCCCAACGATGCGCCCCTTCATTTCTTCGTTGGGCAAGGTAACGACTGAGGTAGTAACCTCTGCTACACTTTCGGAAGCCACACGTTGGATGGCATCGGCGATGAGCTCACGCGCTTTCTCGGCGCCAGTTTCGCGGGCTTCGGCTTCGTATTGATGAATGATGCGCGCCATATCAGCACGGGAATTCTCTGCTACTTCGTTCAACAGCATTTCCTTAGCTTCTTCAACGCTCATTCCAGCCACACGCTGCAGTTCTTCTATCCGCTGCGTATACAGCGCCTCGATTTCGTTAGCGCGCCGGTCGATGCTGCTTTGGCGTTTGTTGAGCGCCGACTCACGCTGTTGTATCTGGTCAAAGCGGCGGTCTAATTCTTCGCGGCGCTTGACTAAGCGGTCATCTTCTTTGCTCAGCTCAGTGCGCCGCCGCTGAAGGTCTTCTTCTGCCTCGCGAGTGATGCGCAGGGCAGTTTCTTTGGCTTCTAACTCAACTTGGCGCGCTTTTTCCTCGGCTTGTTCGATGATGTCTTTGGCAGTCTGCTTAAGGGCGACGTCCTTGCGGTTACGCAGGTACTGAAAGAGCAGGTACCCAATTAGAATGCCAAGCAACAACGCCAAACCAGGCAAGAGAAAGCCTTCGGGCCTTGCTTGTTGTATTCTTAGTGCATATATCATTTTTAAGTACTCCGTTTTCATTTATTATCTGTCTTGCATTGAACTGGAGTCTTGCATGTCGTTCCAAAGCTGGCAGACAGTTGCCCAAGTAACCTGAGCAGAAAAACCTCTGCGCTGCAGGTAAGCCCCAAGCTTGCGGGCAAAATCTTCCCAAGGCAGCTCAGCATAACGACCGAGCGCCCGGCGGGCAGCCTGGAGGGCTAAATCGGCATCGTCTAAATCGGCGTCCGTCAATGCTGTTTCGATAGCTTCAGGTGAAATACCTTTGCGCTTCAGCTCCCAGCCAAGCATGCTTTGGCTGCGCGGTCGGAAGGTGGTGCGGTTCTCGACCCACTCACGTGAAAAGCGTGCATCATCGATTAGACCGTCTTGTTCCAACTGCGCGAGCACTGCTTCGACCACCTCCGTGGCATAACCCTTGTGTTCCAGATAGGTTCGGACTTCTTTATAGGAGCGGCTGCGATAGCTTAAGAAGTGCAGTGCGCGGCTATAGGCGCTTTGCTGCTCGTCCTTAGCCAGGAGCTGAGCGATCTGCTGCTCATTCAGCTTCAAGCCTGATTTCAACCAGGCAGCCGTAAGCTGATCCAGCGAAAAGGCATAAACCCCGTCTAAAATGATGTTGACGCGGCTGCGATTATGCTTTTGTGCCTCGATGGCAGTAATCGTTTTTTCCATATATCAAAAAGCCACAGTCTCCTGGGGACCGTGGCTTTGGTATGGTTTGAATCGCACCGCTTGGCTGGAATGACTTGTTTACCCATTCCGCCAATGATGTGAAAAAATTATAGCTTGGGACGCTAACAATGCATTAATTAATGCAAATAACCCGCTCCTGACGCGAAGCAAGCTTTCGATCTGCCCAGTTGGAAGAGGGGTTAGGAGGTAAACTCAAAAAAACGATTTCTCCTCCGAGTGGCAGGGTTATTTAGGTGCATTGTTATGTTCCAATTTATAAGCCAGATGCCTGGCATTTCACTTCCATATTGGACCGGCAGATTTGACTGTTCGGTCACATTAACCACGGTCTCCATGAGGAACCTCATGCAGAATCCAGTTACAATTTTTATTTGTATAATGATTATACGATAGAATTCGTGTTTTAGGGGTACTTATACGGGATATTTAAAAGGAAAAGCCGATTAATCATTTTTCCTCTATCAAAACTCATGTTAAAATAAACCCATGCAAACCTCGCGCTCACTCGAACAAAGCAAACCCAACATCGATCCCCAGCGAATACACCACCGGCAGCGCTTTTGGCAAATCATATTCCCAGTCCTCATCGTCAGTGTAGCCTTGGTGGCTGGTATAGTTTACCTATTACTGCCAGCTGGCGCTCCCGCTGGAGATGTGGCTGGCTTAGCACAAACTGCCACGGTGATTTTAGTGCTGCCTCTACTCTTTATGTTACTACCGCTACTGGCGATTACCATTGCAGTCATTGTGCTGCTGGGCAGGATAGCCGGCTGGTTGCCAAACGTAAGCGAAAATGTATTTGCGTTTAGCGAGAGAATGCGTCACGCGATTCAAAAAGGCACCTCATCGGCTGTTGCACCACTTTTCTTTATTCAACAAAGAAATGCCGAGCTCCAGCAGCTCATCCGCAGTATTCATCCCAAAAGCAAAGGTCAAGGTGGATTATGAAACCTTCGATAAAAACAATTACCATCGTCATTGGCACACTCTTAGGTGCCTTTTTAGGCTTTAGCATAGCTTCGACTTTAGTGAAGCAAGCCGAAGAGCGTGGACAGAAAGTGCCGATAAATACTCAGCAGGGGTTCAAACTTGGTATGGGCTTGTGGCGATTATTCCACGATTTTGATAAGCTTGTGAAATAACCTTACTCAGGAAGAAGCACTTTTACCTTGTTTGAACTGATCTTTTTAGGCACGTCTGCTTCTGCCCCGTCGATCAAACGCGGCTTATCCGCTATGGTGGTCAAGCACGACGAATATCGCTTTTTGATTGATTGCGGTGAGGGCACACAGCGCCAAATTCTCAAATCGGGCATCGGCTTTAAGCGCCTCAATACCATTTTGCTCACCCATGGTCACTTGGACCATATCCTTGGCTTAGCGGGTTTGGTCTCGACGTTTATGCGCTGGGAGGCAATCGATGAAATTAACATTATGGGCAGCAAGCACACCATGGAACGGGTCAATGATCTCATCAACGGCGTAGTGCTGCGTGGCGCTCAGCCACCGATGCCGATTAATTTGCTCGATATCAAACCTGGGTTAATCTTAGAAGCTGAATACTTTCGTGTGAACGCTTTTCCAGTTGATCATCGCGGCTCTTCTTCGTTAGGCTTTCGCTTTGAAGAGCTACCGCGAAGACCATTCTTACCCGAAAAAGCCGAAGCATTGGGGGTTCCGCCTGGGCCTTGGCGAAAAGATTTGGTCGCTGGCAAAGCAATCACCCTTGCTGATGGACGCATCATCCAACCTGATGAAGTGCTGGGTGCGGAAAAACCTGGGGCTAAATTAGCCATTGTTGGGGATGTGGGCAGGCCGGAAAAACTGCTGCCTTACATCCAGGGGGTAGATGCCTTAGTGGTGGAGGCTACTTACCTCAATGAGGAAGCTGAAATGGCAGAAGATTTTGGCCACACGACGGCTGAAGCTGTGGCTAACTTAGCGCGTGAAGCTGGTGTGGGAGAGTTGATCCTCACCCATGTTTCCCGGCGCTATAGGGATGATGACATTCTTAATGAGGCAGCTGCTATATTTCCCAATACCATCT
Source organism: Candidatus Mesolinea sp. (assembly GCA_003445715.1). Taxonomy (GTDB): domain Bacteria; phylum Chloroflexota; class Anaerolineae; order Anaerolineales; family Anaerolineaceae; genus Mesolinea. The sequence continues at coordinate 14,344 of DMCS01000012.1, forward strand.
TGGCACACGATTTCGATACTTTTCAGGTGAAACACAAGGATTAATTCTTCTCCCAATACGTGCATACCTCCCGCTGTTATGGCTAATTAGAAATGTCCTAATGCTGGCAATTTAGAAATGTCCAGTTCAGTGGATAAAGTTACCAGTCTGGTTTTTTTTGGAAATTTAACCTTCATCCTC
>DMCS01000027.1 GCA_003445715.1 Candidatus Mesolinea sp.
TTGAATATAAAGTTATTCATTTTTTAATGTTATGGACATTTTCAACACCCTCCAATTTTATACCGAAGCGTTCACATAGGTGCGTGTAATCTTCAGGGGTGTCGATGTCACCAGCCATATCTTCATCCAACCATTCGAGCAATGTCGTTGGGAATTGATTGAGCACCGCTCTGCCACCCTGATCACCTTCCAGTTTTAGAAGAACTGGAAAAGCCTGCTTCGGGAAGTAAACTGGGTTTGCCCGCCTGCCTCCAATTATGGGGATAACGACAGTATTATGCTTCCAAGCTATTTCCATTATAGAAACGATGAGCTGTACCGAAATTTGTGGCTGATCTCCCATTAAAAAGACCGCTCCAAGCACATCTTCAGGGAGTGCGGCAACCCCAGCTTTAACGGAAGTGCTCTGCCCTTTAGCCCAGTGATGGTTAATGACAACTTCCACACCTTCCTGGTCCATCTCTGGCAAAATTGCTTCGCTATGTGCCCCTAAAACTACTACGATCGGTGATAACCCAGCCAATCTCGCTGTCGCGATGCAAGTATTGAGCACGTTAGTTTTCCCCCAAGGCAGCAATTGCTTGGGCAGACCAAAGCGGCTGGACTCACCAGCCGCTAAGAGTACGCCTGCAATATTTCCGTGGTAAGAAGCCATACCTCGCCTAATTTTAACTTAATTAATCTTGCCCAAACCGCGTAATACTGTTTCAGCGGTGAGCGGGAAATGGTCAAAGCGCACGCCAATGGCTTGGTAAACGGCGTCGACCACCGCCGGCGCGAAAGGCAAATAGGGCATCTCGCCCATGCCACGTGCACCATACGGTCCGATTGGGTCTGGATACTCCAAAATCAGGCTTTCCACATGTTCAGGGATGTCTGCAGAGGTCGGAATAAGGTATGTCGAGAGCTCTTTGGTCAGCGTTTTGCCCTCTTGGGTGATGAAGTTCTCCATAAGAGTGTATCCGGCGGCTTGCACAACCCCGCCCTCAATTTGACCTTCGACCAGGCTGGGGTTGATCGCCTTCCCGACGTCGTCTGCGCATATAACGTTCTTGAGCCTAATTTCACCTGTTTGCGTATTAACCTCAGCTAAAACCGCTTCTGCAACATAGCCATAAGCAAAATTGGGGTAGCAATGCCCATCGGTCTTATCCATAGGAGAAGTTGCCGGCGGGCGGAATACATAGTCTCCTACTGCTGGCCGATCGCCGGCCTGCCAGCGCTCTAGCGCCTGCTTGGCTGCGCCCAGGATCGAGTTGCCGGACATAAAGGTCATGCGTGAAGCCGAAACGCTGCCAGAGTCACGTGAGGTCGCCGTATCTGAAAGGTGCAGCTCGATTTTCTCCACCGGCAAGCCCAAAGCCTCGGCTGTGAACTGAGCAAAAACGGTGTGTGAACCTTGTCCAACTTCCGCGCCCGCATGATAAAGTTGCGCTTGTTCGATTTCCTCTCCACCAGAAAGTATAATCGTCGCTCCACAGTTTTCTGGTGCACCAAAGGAAAAACCGATGTTTTTATACCCGCAAGCAAAACCCAACCCTTGCTGAATATGCACATCTTCTGAAGCGGAAAGCTCTGGCCGCTGCCAGCCAGAAGGTGTCTCCTGCCAGCCAGCCTTGAGCGCACAGCGGCGCACAACCTCACGGATGCTGACGCCTTTGGGAATAGGCTGCCCCATCGATTGCAGCGAACCTTCTTTGAACAGGTTGCGCATGCGGAACTCAATAGGATCCATTTGAAGAGCTTCAGCCAGAGCGTTCACTTGCATTTCAGCCATAAAGGTTGCCTGCGGACCACCAAAACCGCGAAAAGCACCTGCGGGAATGTTATTGGTATACACCGCATAAGCATCTGTGCTCACGTTAGGTATCTCGTAAGGTCCTGTGCAAAGTAATGTGGCATTGCCTAACACCTTAGTTGAAGTATAGGCATAAGCACCACCATCAGCATATACCCAGTTTTGAGCGGCTAAAATCTTGCCATCAGTATCTGCACCCCATCTGGCTTTGAGGTAATATGCATGGCGCTTGTGATGCCCAATAATCGATTCTTCCCGGCTCCACACAATCCGTACCGGCCGGTCAATGCCCATTTCGTGCAGTTTTTGCACTGCCAGAGCTAAGATAATTTGCACAGACATATCCTCGCGGCCGCCGAAAGCACCGCCAATGTAGGGATAGATAACACGAATTCTATCTAAGGGCATATTCAAAGCATGCGCAATTTGCTCTTGATCTTCATGTGCCCATTGTCCACCAACGATTACGGTGATGCGTCCTTCGTTATCGATAAAAGCTGCCCCAGCTTCAGGCTGAAGGTAAGCGTGTTCTTGCACGGGTGTGCGGTACTCCCGCTCTACAATGACTGCACACTTTTTGAAAGCTTCTTCCACATTCCCAAAGCGCACCACATTATGGTGAAAAACATTACTGTCCAATTCTGGGTGGATGATAAAGGCATCCTCACGCAGGGCTTCATCTAACGTACTTGTGATGGGTAAATCTTCATATTCGACTTCAATGGCTTTCAATGCTTGGGTGGCAATCTGCTCATTTTCAGCAACCACTAAAGCTACCTGATCCCCTTCGAAGCGGACACGATCAGCAAATTCTTTATTAGAACCCGGACCGCAAAGTACTGGCTGGTCAGGAATAGAAAGCCCATATTCGTTATTGGGCACATCTTTGGCGGTTAGTATAGTCACCACGCCTGGAATCGCTAATGCTTTGTCTATATTGATAGAATGAATAATCGCATGCGGTCTACCGGCAAAGAGCACTTTCGTCGTTAGCTGATCAGTAAATTGGAAATCGCCAGGGAATTTTGCTTTCCCCGTCACCTTAGCAACCGCATCCACGCGTTTGATTGAGTTTCCTATGGTTTCCATGGTTAATCCTTCACTTTCAGGCTGGCTGATTCAATCGCCTCAATGATTTTATAGTACCCTGTACAGCGGCAGAGATTACCAGCGATTGCGTTTTGAATTGTCTCTCGATTCGGATTAGGGATTTCTTGAAGTAATTTCACTGCCGACATCACAAACCCTGGTGTGCAATAACCACATTGCACAGCATCATGCTCCACAAAAGCTTCCTGCACAGGGTGCAGTTCTCCGTCCGGCGCAGCAATGCCTTCGATTGTCGTAATGCGTGCGCCATGGGCTCGCGGAGCTGGTACCAAGCAGCTCACCACTGCCTTGCCGTCTAAAAATACGGTGCAAGCACCGCATTCACCTTCTTCGCAGCCGGATTTGGTGCCCATTAGCCCAATGCGATCACGGATCAGGCTCAGTAGGGTTTGGTCTGCATACCCTGATATCGTATATTCTTGGCCATTAATATTCGTCTTGATCATTTCGCCATCCCAGCTTTCGGCTGGATGCGTTTGGAAGCCTTCCTTGGTGTCTAATGTGGCAATTTTTTCCGGGATACTTTCTTTTTGTCTACCCAACATCACTTCCTCAAGTGCCTGTTCAACGAGAACCTTAAGGGTATAACTCCGATAGTCTTGCGACGCCCGAATATCGCTGATTGGCTTGGCAGCCTGCGCAGCAATGCTAGCTACCGCTGCGATAAAGCTTGGATCCAAGCGCTTGCCTACTAAATAAGCTTCAGCTTCGGGAGCACGTATAATTGTGGGGGCTACAGAGCCTAAAGTAATTACAGCTTGTTGAACGATCCCATCCTCAACGGTAAGCAGGACGCAACAATTCGTAACCGCTATAGCTTGAGCACGACGTAAAGCAGATTTCTTGAAGCTGCCAGCTTGGTTCGATTTCAGCTGAGGAACGACGATCTCACGCACATATTCATCTGGTCGCAGTACCGTTTGACGCACGCCGATATAAAACTCATCCAATGGCACCACACGCTCCCCAGCCAAGGAAGCTAAGACTAAACTTGCTCCCATCGCTATAAGTGGCGGAATCGTATCGTTGGCTGGCGAGGCAGTTACCAAGTTTCCCACCACAGTTCCGCGGTTGCGAAGTTGTGGACTTGCCACACTGGCACAAGCCTGGACTAACGGAAAAGCATACTCTCGCAGCAATGGCGAACGGATTACATCGTTATGCGTGACGAGTGCCCCAATGTGAATCAACCCGCTTTCATCTTTTCCAATTTGATCTAATCCACTAATCCTGGATATATCTAAAACTGTTTCCAAATCAACCCATTTCCCATTGCGGATCTCGACCATCAAATCGGTTCCACCAGCGATGATATGGGTTGGACCTTGGGGGTGAGCTAATTGCTGAACGAGTTCTTCTGTTGTCTCAATAATGCGATAATGTTTCCACATAAATACTCCTTCACTGCATAAGTGTGTCTTTCGGTGCATTTTTATGCGCAATGATTTCAGCCAATATGCTGATAGCGATTTCATCCGGGGTTTCAGCATGAATATCTAGACCAATCGGGCACTTTATGCGCTTGAGATCTTCCTCGGAAATGCCTTGGGCAAGCAAAGCTTGGCGGGTAGCTTCCCAGCGCCGGCGCGAACCAATCAGTCCGATATACGCGGGCTGAGTCTGCAAGAGTGCCGGCAGTCCAGCCACATCCACTTCGCTGCCCCGGGTGACGATAACAATATAAGTCCGCGTGTCAATCTCGACCTGCTCAGGAATCACTTGCATGGGAACTGCAAAAAGCTGGTCTGCCTCAGGGAATTCCTCTTGCGTGCATAGCTCAGCGCGGTCATCCGAAACAAGCACTTGAAAGCCCAGCCATTGACCAAATTTGGCAACCGACTTGCCCACATGCCCCGCTCCGATGATCAAAAGCTTGGGTTTAGCCAAAAAAGGCTCGAGATAAATATCTTCTTCTCCACCGCAAACACCAACTGAGCTTTCGTTTTGGGCTTTGAGTGAGTAATGTAGAAGGACTGGTTTGCCGGTGCGCAGAGCTTCTAGTGCAGCCTGTGTCACTTCAGCTTCCACTCCCCCACCTCCAACCGTACCCATGGTCTCTCCATTAGGGAAGACCAGCATTTTGCTGCCAGCGTGCCTAGGTACTGCACCTTCGGTTCTCACAATCACACATAAGCACACTGGCTTTCCTTGTCGATTGCACTCTGCTAATTTGGCCAGAACTTCATCCATTTAGACCTCTAAGAGCGAAAGTACAATTGGCAGAAGCTGCTTTTTACGGGAAACGACACCTTCAGCAAAAAGTGTGCCATCTGGCAGGGGTCTATAAGGCAATTCTTCCAGCGCTGATGGCGCATTGACAAATATGAGCCGGCTGGACCCCATAACCACATCCGTGACCATCAAGCCAGCAAAATCTAAACCATTCTGGTTTATTAGGTTTTGCAAGGCTTGTTTAAGTTTGTCGATGTAATCTCCAATTTCATAGATATCCGAAGTTTCAGCCTGGGCGATAGCAAACTTATACCCAGCTGTTTCGTAGATTTTCATGTCCGTTCTAACCAATTCGTCTGGGTCTTGGGTGGAAAGCCCTGCACCTGCTTTGATTATTTTCTCGCCATAAGAGCGAATATTTTCATCTTCCAATGGAGAACCGGGTACAAATGCCCACCGAGCTAACCTTTCAGCAGCTTGATGATCGCGGTCTGTTGTTGTAGGTGAGTTGAGAATCAGCGTATCCGAAAGCAGCCCCGCCAAGAGTAAACCCGCAATTGAGGGAGGCGCACTCAAACCTGCGTCTTCGATTTGCTCGGAGACCAATGTGGAAGTGCTTCCAACAATATCTACCGTGAATTTAATCGGGCTATGCGTTGACTGGTTCCCTAAGCGGTGGTGGTCAAGGATTTCAAGTAGCTCTGCTTCCTCTAACGATGCAATTGCTTGTTGCGGCTCATTATGATCCACTAAGACAACCTTAATCCTTGGCGGATTTAACAAGTCTCGCTGGCGAACAACACCTAAGTAGCGCTCATTCTCATCCACAACCCAATATTCATTTTGCTCCATGCGCAATAGGCGGTTAATCACATCTTTGATACGCGTGCCTGCGGGGAATTTTGGGATGTCCGTCGTTGCAGCCTCCCGGCAGGGAATATCTAAAAGCTGCTCTAACGTCATATCCTTATAACGTGGATGCGGTCCCATCAAATCGCGTAGGAAGTCAAAAATGCTCGATCCGGTGATGATTCCATACGGGGTGCCATCAGAATTAACTACCGGTGCAATCCCGCCTGTACGCGTAAGGATCGACCAGGCTTCGTTGAGCGATTTTTCTGGCGAGACCACATCCAGCCTGCGCATCACCGACTCAAAGCGCGGCGAAGCATCCGTTAATAACACTGGAACTTCCAATTGTAAGAGCTGAAAAACAAAAGAGGTCTGACGATTAAGGGCACCAGCCCTAGCTGGAATAGCATTTAACCCATCCCGTTCGCTGAGCAGCCAAGCATAACCGACCGCGGAAGCAACCGTATCTGTATCTGGATTAATATGCCCAATCACAAAAATACGATCAGAGGTTTTTTGAAAATTTCCGAACATAGGCATCGATTAAATTAACCTCTCTGTGTTCTTTTCAGGGATTCCCAGACTTTTTCCGGCGTTATCGGGTTAGCGTAAATCTGAGCTCCGCAAGCATCTAATACCGCATTGCCCACCGCGGGCGCAACCCCATCCATAGGGATCTCAGCCACAGCTTTAGCCCCAAAAGGATGCGTAGGCTCGTAGGTTTCGACAAAGATGGTCTGCATGTGGGGCATTTCATCTGCACGGAAGATATGATAATCTACTAAATCTTTTTCACGTGCCGTGCCGTGGGCATCATAGCGCATTTCTTCGCAGACGGCGTAGCCTAATGCTTGTGCCATGCCACCTTCAATCTGCCCAGAGGCTGTAGCCGGGTTGATAATCACGCCCCCATCTACAGCCATCACTAAGTCTTCCACCTTCACCTGCCCGGTTTCCGTATCCACGAGGACAGTCGCAAACTGCGCGGCAAAGGGCGGTGGGGAGCTAGGCGAAACGTAGGAAGCCACCGCCATAATCTGCTCCTGCTCGGAGTGATGTAAGCTCTCCAGAGCAATTTCTGCCAATGTAATCCTGCTGCCATCGGGGGCTATAGCACACCCCTCCTTAAGTGTAATTTCGTCTGCTGCTACCACTTTACCATTTGCAGCGAACATCTTTACCGCGCGTGCACAAATCTTTTCGCTAACCTCTGCGGCTGCTTTGATGACTGCAGTACCAGAGATATAAGTGGTCGATGAGGCGTAAGCACCCTTATCAAAAGGCGTTAAATCCGTATCGGAGGAGTACACAACGATATCTTCTGTGTTCACGCCCAATATTTCGGCTGCCATCTGCGCCAAGATCGTATCACTGCCTGTGCCCAGGTCGGTCGCCCCCACCAGCAGATTGAATGAGCCATCATCGTTCAGCTTCAGGCTGGCACCGCCCATATCCAGATAGGGGATTGCGGTGCCCTGCATCACCATGGCGACGCCAATCCCGCGCTTTAAGTGCGGTTTACCCGCAACCTCGTGCCATTCAGGGTTTCCATACTTATGCTCCCAATCAATGGCTTGAGCACCTTGGCGCACACACTCTTCCAGCCCAACAGTTTCTACAATCTCAGGGCGAGGTTCGCGCCCCTCATTCCAGGCTGTGCTGAAAGGCTGATATTCCCCCGACCTCAAGGCATTTTTTAGGCGAAAGGCGAGCGGGTCCAAGCCCAAATCGCGGGCGATCATCTCCATGTGCCGCTCGATTGGCCAAAAGCCTTGCGGAACGCCATAACCGCGGTAAGCGCCGGCTGGCGGCGTGTTGGTATAGACAATATCAGCATAAAAGCGGATATTAGGAGACAAGCGGTACTTTCCATCGCCCACGTAGAGCGCCATGGATTTCTGCCCGGTATTTCCCGTCACGGTGAGAGCGTGGCAGCCATAAGCACCAGTATCGCTGAGCGCAATCATTTCGTTGGCGGTGATGGTGCCATCCAGCTTTACGCCTGTGCGCATCTTGATGCGCATCGGGTGCCGCGATCGGGAAGCGATAAATTCTTCTTCGCGGCTCATCTGGTAGAGCACCGGTTTGCCCGTAGCGATGGTCAGGTGTGCGACCACATCTTCGATGAGTACTTCCTGCTTGCCCCCAAAACCACCGCCAATGCGTGGCTTGATCACGCGGATGCGCTTGACTGGCAGTTTGAGCAGGGGCGCTAGCATGCGCCGTGCATGGAAAGGCACCTGCGTGCTGGAGTAGATCACCAGGCGGCCATCAGCATCCCAGTAGGAAAGTGCCACATGCGGTTCGATATGCGCCTGCTGCACCTTGGGGACCTCATATTCCTGCTCGTAAATGCGGTCAGCTTCTGCAAAGCCTTGCTCCACATCGCCAATATCGATGCGGATGGCAGCTGCCTTATTTTGCGCTGGGTCCGAGTCAGCAAAATTGACATATTCAGGCTCATCGTGAATGACTGGAGCGCCAAGTTTCATCGCTTCGCGTGAATCTAATACGGCTGGCAGTTCTTCGTATTCCACATCAATCAGGTGAAGCGCCTTTTCGGCGATCGCTTCGGTCTCTGCCGCCACAAAAGCAACCCGGTCCCCAACAAAGCGCACTTTGTTATCTAGAGAAAAAGTATCCAGCGGCCCAGGAATTGGATCGGACTGCCCCGCTGTGGAGTAAACCACGCGTGGAATATCCTCCCAAGTGAGCACAGCTTCCACACCGGGCAGTGCGCGGGCACGGGTAGCATCGATGCGCTTGATGCGCGCATGAGCCACCGGGCTGTGCAGCACTTTTGCCACCAGCGTGCCAGCGGGTATGAAATCCGCGGTAAATGCTGGCTTGCCCTGTACGAGTTTGCTGGCATCCACTTTGGGCACTGCTTTTCCGACCACTGCCGTCTCCGGAATTTCATCAGCTTTGACGATTTTTAATGCTTCGACTGGCAGAGTGGTCTGCTCCTTTTCTCCCCGCATCATTTGTGTTGCCTGCAAAACTGCTTCCACTGGCTTCACATAAGCCGTACATCGGCAGAGAACACCAGAAAGCGCTTCCCGCACTTCTGCTTCGCTTGGCTCTGGATTGCGTGCCAGCAACGCTTTGGCTGCTAAGACCATCGCTGAGGTACAGTAGCCACATTGGATTGAGCCATTTTCCACAAAAGCACGCTGTAATGGACTCAAGCCGGCGCCTTGTTTCCAACCCTGCTCGGCATATTCTCCTTCAGCCTCAACCGTGGCAATTGCATGCCCCTGGGCTTGGACTGCTAAAAACATGCAGCTATTGACAGGTTTACCATCCAGCAGCACGGTGCAAACACCACACTCTCCGCGCTGGCAGCCGCCAGATTTTATGCTCAGGATGTTAGCTTGGCGCAGCACGTCTAACAACCGCGCCTGTGGTACAACTTCGACTTCAATAGTTTGATGGTTTATTTCAAGCTGGATTTTCATCGTTCCTCCAATCCTAATTGGAGAGCCCAAGGCTCTGCAATAGCCGGCTTAGCAACACCTGGCTCATCGCTTGGCGATACTCCGCACTTGCCCAGGCATCAGTGCACTGTTGATAGGCTTGCTTAACTAATTCATAGGCTTGCTGAGGCTCATCCGTTATTACCAAAATCTCCGGAGCGCTCTGCAACCCGCCGCAAACCACACGCAAACCTCCAGCGTCATCCAGCGCGGCAGCCATGCAGATTATTGGCCGGTCTTTTGGCGTGCGAGCGATAGCCTCATAGGCTAAGTTTCTTGGCAGGGTTAGGGTCACTTTGGAAACAATTTCGGACTTATTTTCGTGCCGATATTGGAGGTACTTTTCCAGGGAAAGGCTCATACGGGAGGGCAGCATCTCGACTGTAGGCGCCAGCGCCAGCAGTGTACAGAGCAACGGCGAGCGTCCATCCGCCAACCGGAGGAAATTCGCTAAGCTCAGGCTGTTGCGTACATTCAGGCCAGCTTCCACCGAAAGCGCCTCTTGCAAGCTATCCCAACCTTGGAAAGCTTCCTTGATTTGTTCTAGAGTTGCCAGGGCTCCAATCTCCACCGCATTGCCGTCAGAAATGATCTGGTCCAATCCTAAGCTCTGTAAATCAACTAAGGGTGTGGACTGGTCTAAACTGGCAAAGTTATAGTCGCCTCCACAGAGGAAATTAACCTCTCGTTGAACCCTCGAGAGGATTTCCTCAAGTTCGCTAATTGTTTTCGGCCGAAAGTAAGCCGCCGTCTCATTTTTCATCGGGTTCAACCCTCCATCCAGACCTCTCAGGGTCCATTTCCTTCACTTTTTCCTCAGGAATTTGCACATACACGCCTTCAGCTTCGGCTAAAAGCGTGCCTCGCGCATCTAAAATCTCACCGTGGGCAATCCCTACTCTTCCTTTTCGGCTGATGCGATGCGCTTTTGCCATCAATGGCTGATTGATGGGTACTGGTTTACGATAGCGCAAATCCAATTTGCTTGTCATCATAAACTCATCTTCATGGCCGGTTAATGCACGTCCACACACTTCATCCAAAATAGCTGCAATAACGCCGCCATGCATTATTCCGGGATAGCCTTCATAATGATCCGAAAGCGTAAAATGCGAATGCACTTCTCCGCTATCCTCCAGGTAAAAGGTCATCTTCAAACTGCAAGGGTTATCACGCCCGCACACAAAGCAGTTTGAGCTGTCGGCTAACCTTTTCATCAAGCCTCTGGAGCGAATGTATCGATCAGCAAAGTAGCACTCCCGCCCACAGGGTAAAGGATCGGGCAGGTGCAGCCATGATCGATATACTCTTGCACTTTGGCTTTGGCTTCTGCAGGCGTCCCGCTGGCTGTAATGCGGTCAATGAGATCCTCTGGGACCAGATACTTGGCTTTCTGAATTTGCTCATGGGTGGCTGGCCAGCCTAAAATTGTCTGGATCTTATCAACCACGTCCTTAGAAACACCCGATGCTTTGGCGATATGGGGCTGCTGCGCTAAGTATTGGCATAAAAGCTCACGCGTTGTATCAATGGCTTTATCGTGATCCTCATCCACCGAGCAGACCACTAACTGCGGGCGGTCAAAGTCTGCTAACTTTCGCCCCGATTGTTTCAGCCCCACCATTAGCTGCTCGATAGCAATATCGTTATATTCCACGGGTACGCAATAATTCATCACCACGCCATCAGCGATCCAACCGGCGAGTTCCATCATCTTTTCACCCGTAGCGCCAATATAAATTGGGACATTGCGCGGCTCTCTGCGCCCATGTACTACGTCCAACTCGATATTATGCACGTTAACAAACTCGCCTTCAAAGGTTACGCGCTCCATATTGAGTAGCCGGCGCAGCACAGTCACGGTCTCTTCCATCGCTTTCAACGGCTTGGTGCGGTTGATGCCGACATTTTTCGCCAGCGGATCCCACCAGGCTCCGATGCCACAAATCACACGGTTAGGTGCCAGGTCATCCAGCGTCAGGAAGGTTGCTGCCAGCAAGCCGATATTGCGCGTCCAGTTATTGATCACCCCTGAAGCCACTTTAATCTTCTCGGTTACCGCAGCATAAGCCGCCATCGGCACGATAGCATCTCGTACTAAGCGGCTCTCGGCTTGCCAAACGGCTTCAAAGCCCTTGGCTTCAGCGTAACGTACGATATCTAATCCTTCGCGCAAATCATGCGCATCCTGTAAATAAAGCGCAACCCGATTAGTCATTGAAATTCCTTTCTACACTCGCTATAGGAGAGTTGAGTAAAAATGATATTTGGATATGTGCTAAATCTTCCGGCGTATCAATATCCTGTTGGATATGCTGGTTCAAATAGACGATTTGGTGCAGGTGAAGTTGCTCAGCTTGCCGGCAATGTGCCTGGAACGAGTTTGTTCCAAATTGAGGTTCGATTAAATCTGGTTGGGTGAGCAGTAAGGCGTTTGTTCCTCTTTGCACCTGGTCGGGGACAATCAACATGCCAGGCTTGTCGGGTTGGTAAGCACACAGCGCATAAAGATCATCGATGGTCAAAAGTGGTAGATCCGTTGGTAAGATTAAAACTGATCCCGCGCCGTGCGTTGAAATCCATTTCAAACCTTGAGCAAGCGCAGAATTGAGGGTTTCAACGCCCTCTTCAAGTAGGCATTCGCCACGGTTAGCTCCTGCCCACGCTAACGCGTTCTTATCCCGGCTTACCACCAAGATGTGGTCAAATTGCCCGCTATCCTTGACTTTCAGAAAAGTTGATTGAAAAAGTGACAGGTTCAACTGGATCAACTCTTGCGATGAAAATACTTTACGCAAGCGGGATTTCCCTGCATCGAAGCGTTTTACCGGTATGAGAGCCCAATCAATCATTGTTTTGCGTGTTTTCTAGGAGGCGTTCGCCAAGCTTTAGGGTCTCAATTGCCAGACCAAGCTTGTCCTCATCATTTTTCATGATGGTATTTGTTGTTTTTTTAATTATACCTGGATAATTATCAGATGTGAAAATGTCCCCGTCTAGTTGGTCGTAAATAAATCCATTTACGAAATCCGTATAATGCCCTAAAACCGCAGCAGCGCTTGCTTCCAACCCTAGCTCCTGCGCCATTTTTGCAGCGGGTCCTTTTACTGTTTTCCCTTGAATGATCGGAGAAACTGCAATAACCGGCTTCATTTTGAGCGCTGGAACAATTCCAGTTAACGCTAAGATTGGGTCAATACTCACCCAGGGGTTAGAGGGGCAGATTACCACCAGGTCAGCAGCTTCAATGGATGACAGCACTTGTGGCGCGGGGGAAATGCCTTCAGCGTGCTGGAAGATAATCTCAGCCACCGACGGCTCGCAGTGTTCGCGCACGAAGTACTCCTGAAAAGCAAGCAACTCGCCCGCTTGGGTGCGAATCAGCGTCCGAAAGGGTTGATCGCTCATCGGCAACACATGGGAGGACACACCCCACAGCCGGCAGAAGTGCTCAGTGATTTGGCTCAGGCTCCAGCCGGCTTGGAGCAGCCGTGTGCGCTCCATGTGGGTGGCAAGGTCCCGATCCCCCAGTTGAAACCAGGTAGGTGCAGAAAGTGCTTTTAATGCTGTGAGCACGTTCCAGCTTTCTCCTTGTAAGCCCCAACCCTTCTCAATGTCCACTTTTCCTGCCAAGGTGTAGCACACCGTATCCACATCTGGGCTGATGGCAAGCCCAAAATGCTCAAAATCATCGCCCGTGTTGACGATTACGGTTAGGTTCCCAGGCGAAAGGGCTAATTGCAAGCCCAAAGCTAATTTAGCACCCCCCACACCGCCAGCCAGAGCAACTACTTTCCTCGCTTTCACATCTATCATTGATTTAGCGGAATAAGTCAGATTCTTTCGAACGAACTAAGCGGCTTGCCTGGTCTTCAACTAACGCGTAGGGAAAACCTCTTACCAGCACCACGGGTGTGCCCTCTGCAGCTTGTCCCATCATCAACGAAGCGCCAGCTGCCAGTTCATCAGCAGCCGCTATCACCGTCACGCGCAAGGCATAACCATTGCGGTCCGGTTTTCCGCGCATATCCACCAACGCCGGCATTCCCGAAAGCCCGATGCTCATCCCGATGATACCGTTGCGCCAGGCGCGGCCGTAAGAGTCAATGATGAGGACGCCCAGGCGCTTGCCGAAATGTGCTTCCAAACCTGCGCGGATGGCATGTGCGGACCGGTCAGCATCCTCAGGCAGCAACAACACCCAATCAGACGGGTCTCCCCAAGCCCCCTGTACATTCGAGTGATCAATGCCCGCATTCGCACACACAAACCCGGATTTGTGCTCGACGATGATCGTTCCAGGCCGCATACGCAAGACGGAATTGCTCTCTTGCAGGATAAGCTCAACCAGCTCCGGGCGCTTCTCTACGGTCTTGGCAATCTCCAGAGCCCTTGGGCTGGGCTGAACTGTGCTCAGGTTGACTAACCTGCCTTCGGATTTGGAAACGATTTTCTGGGCAATCACAAAAATATCATTATCTTGGATTCTAAGAGCACTCTTCTCAATGCCAGCGGCAATCAGCATGGCTACGTCATCCCCCGGCCGCACTTCTGGCAAGCCCGGGATGGCAGTCAAAATCAATCTGCGCGGCTCAGCCATCATACCTCGGCACGCCAGTAATCTTTATGCCGGCTGAAGGAACTTTATATTGAATGTTGATGCCAATCAAGATCGAGGTCAGCCCTTCAACAACCATGGCGTTTTCAATCGGGCCGGCATCCCAGCCCACCAAGCCGGCATCCTGTACCAACCCGAGCACCTGCCGGCGGGCATCTTTATTTCCACCGCAAACCAAAATGTCACACGCCACTTCTTCATCTTTTAATAAACTTTCGTATGAGACGTTGTGAAAGGCTGCCACCACCTGGACGCCTTCCCCCAAAATTTTCTGAGCTTGCTGCGTGGCAGATCCTTCTGGCGGCATAGAGACGCGCGTTACCTTGGCTGGATTGAGCGGAACTACCACATCAATCAGAATCTTTCCCTCCAAAGCAGGTTTGAGAGCTGTTAAAGTCTCAGAGTGCGCTGCAAACGGCACCGTGATGGCGGCAATGTCAGCCCGTTCCACAGCTTCCTGATTAAGGCAGCCATCCAACATCACGCCTTCCGGCAGCCTTGGGTAAAGCTCCGCTACTGCTGCCTTAGCTTTTTCTTCCGAGCGCGAGCCGATGATGATGTGATGCCCAGCTTTTGCCCAGCGATACGCTAAACCCTTGCCTTCACGCCCAGTTCCTCCGATAATGCCAATGGTAAATGCCATATAACTCCTCAAAATTAATGAATTCTTTCCCAAACTTTTTGCGCTTGTTCACGCGCTTTAGCTGCGATTTCCGCCTCATCCAAGGTGAGCAGCCGGCGGTCTTTCATCAGCAGTTTGCCATCCACCATCGTGGCGGTCACCATCCCATCGCGGAAGCCAAAAAGGATCTGCCACGGCAAGTTGCCCGTTGTGAGCGGGGTGATGGGATGAAAATCCACCAAGATCAAATCAGCCGCGGCGCCTTCGCAGATCTCGCCGATGCGCAAGCCGTCAAAGGTCTGCGTAGCCAGATCGGCATTATTCTCCACGGCGATTTTCAGTACCTCAAAGCCATTCATTACCCGAGGATCGTGCGAGTGGTCTTTGTGGATAAAATACGCTGCCTGCCATTCAGACCACATCGCATTCGAAAAGCCGTCGTTACCCATCACGACGGGCACGCCCCTGGCCAGCATCTCGGGGATGGGCGCAACGCCCACGGCGTTATTCATGTTCGAGCGTGGCTGATGGCTCAGCCAGGTATGTGTTTGGGCTAAAAGCTCATGCTCGTGCGCATTGGTATGCACGCCATGTGCCAGAATAGTTCTCGGCCCAAGCACGCCGGCAGCATAAAAGCGTTCAATAACCCGCTTGCCATATTTTCGCAAGGCATCCTCTTGATCAGCTTGTCCCTCAGCTGCATGCACATGAAAACCAACTTGGTTAGGATTGGCTTGCAGACAACGCTCAAGGGTATCCGCTGAAACCGTCAGGCTGGCATGCAGCCCAAAGTGAGCCCGAATTCTTGGCGAGGTTTCTCCGCGGGCAACTTTTTGAATAAAGCGCTCATTCTCCCGAATTCCAACTAAAGCACGCTCCTCGCCATCCCGGTCGGTCACTTCATAACACAGCGACGCACGCAAGCCCGCTTCTTTCACAGCTTCTTCGATGATATCCAACGAACCTTCGATATAATTTGGGGAAGCATGATGGTCAAACAGGGTCGTTGTTCCGTATTTGATGGCGTCCACAAGGCAGACAAGCGCTGAATATTTAATACTCTCGGTATCCAAGGCTTTATCGAGTTTCCACCACAAGCTCTGCAAAATCTCTACAAAATTAGCCGGTGCAGGGCCGGGAATAGCCATCCCGCGTGAAAAAGCGCCATAAAAATGCGTGTGTGCACAAATGTTGCCCGGCATGATATATTGTCCGCCAGCATCCAGCACCTCATCTTCAGGGTATTGGCTTAGCAGCACCGCACCATCCGCAATGCTCACGATCTTGCCATCGGCAACATGTAGCGCCTTGCCGTCTAAAATCTGGTTGGGTTTCCCCCACGTGATAATTTTTCCGTTGGTAATAATCATCCGCTCTCCTTTGCTGACGTCAGAAATGACGATTTAAGCTTGCGCTTGTGGGTCAATATCGATATGAACTTATGCTCTTCCAGTCAGCTGATACAGCTCCACCAGGACGCCATTGGCGGCTTTGGGATGAATAAACGCCATCTTGCGGCCAGGCAGCTCCTCGGGCACTTCATTAATCAACCGCACACCCTTACTCTTTAGCTCAGCCAGGGCTGCGTCGATATCCTCGACCTCAATGCACACGTGGTGCATGCCCTCACCACGTTTCTCAAGGAAACTGGCTAAGCCTGAATCAGTAGTGGTGGGTTGCACGAGCTCAATTTCGCTTTCGCCTAAGGGGAGAAAGGCAACCTTAGACTTTTGCGAGGGAACCTCTTCTACATGGTCAAGCCTCAGCCCAAAAGCTTGCTGCCAAAAATCCAACGCAGCGTCAATATCTTTAACAACAATCGCAACGTGATTGATCTTGATTGGTTTCATGTTTCATCCTTAGATAAATGTTGGCGCACGATATTCGCCCCACACCCCGCGCAGTACATTGCAGATTTCTCCGAGGGTCATCTTATGCTCAACGGCTTCAATAAAGAGCGGCATCAGGTTCTCATCCCTCTTAGCTGCCACTTCTAACCTATTTTTCAATTCAGCAACCTTTTGTTGGTCGCGATTTTTCCGCAGCTCAGCTAATTTGCGGCGCTGCTCCAGTTCAATCGCTGGGTCAATGGTCAGTGGCTCGAGCACAATCTCTTCATCTTGCTGGAACTTATTGACACCCACCACGATGTCCTCGTTGTTTTCTAAGCGGCGTTGAGCGGCATAGGCAGCTTCCTGGATCTCATTTTGAATGTAGCCATTTTCGATGGCGCGCAGTGCTCCGCCCATTGCATCGATTTTCTCAATATATGTGCGGGCGCGTTCCTCGATCTCATCCGTCAGGTGTTCGATTAAGTAAGAACCAGCCAAAGGATCAACGCTATCGGCCACACCAGATTCATAGGCGATAATCTGCTGCGTTCGCAATGCCACCTGCACGGATTTCTCAGTCGGTAGCCAAAGGGCTTCATCCATACTGTTTGTATGCAGTGACTGTGTCCCACCCAGCACGGCAGCGAGCGCCTGCAGCGTGACGCGCACCACGTTATTCTCTGGTTGCTGCGCTGTAAGCGTTGAGCCGGCAGTTTGGGTGTGAAAACGCAGTTTTTGGGACCCATCCTTCTGTGCATGGAAGCGTTCTTTCATGAGCTTGGCATACAATCGGCGAGCTGCGCGAAACTTGGCAATTTCTTCGAAGAAATTGTTATGTGCGTTGAAGAAAAAGGAAATCTGCCCAGCAAACTCATCAATCTCCATACCAACCCTCAGGGCTGCTTCAATATAAGCGATGGCATTCGCGAGCGTAAAAGCGACCTCTTGCACCGGGGTAGAGCCAGCCTCGCGGATGTGATAGCCCGAAATGCTGATCACGTTCCAGTTTGGCACAGCATCACGGCAATATTGGAAGACATCCGTAATCAGACGCATGCTGGGGTCAGGCGGGAATATATAAGTTCCACGCGCGATATATTCTTTGAGAATATCATTTTGGATGGTGCCGCGTAATTTTTGCGGATTAACGCCTTGTTTTTTGGCTACTGCGATATACATCGCCAGCAAAATAGCCGCAGGTGCGTTGATGGTCATGCTCGTAGAGACTTTATCCAAGGGGATGTCTCTAAAAAGCGTCTCCATATCCTCTAGGGAAGAAATCGAAACGCCCACCTTGCCCACTTCGCCCATCGCAATCGGGTCATCAGCATCGTAGCCAATCTGCGTGGGCAAGTCAAAGGCAACCGAGAGCCCAGTTTGCCCCTGCTCGAGCAAGAAGCGGTAGCGCCGGTTGGATTCCTCAGCGTTCGAGTAGCCGGCATATTGGCGCATGGTCCAAAACCTGCCGCGGTACATTGTCGGCTGAACACCTCTCGTAAAGGGATATGCTCCAGGGAAACCTAATAGGTCAAACCAATCGGGGTTGATTTGATCAGGTGGAACTATTGCCGGCAATGGGATCCCTGATGAGGTTTTAAATTCTGCTTTTCGCTCTGGGTATTTTATTGTTGTGGGATGAAATATGTTTTCTAGCCAGGTTTTGTATTTTTCTTGATCAGGCATAGATTCTCTCCAATCAATACATGCTCATAGTGGCTATAAGTATAATCTATCTGCACTCTGGGTTAGGAAATTGAACTTACAAAGCTTTTAGGGTTGGATTAATTTTTCACTGTCATGGCTAATTAGAAATG
>DMCS01000029.1 GCA_003445715.1 Candidatus Mesolinea sp.
ACTCAAAAATCGACCTAAAATTTTTTCCTCACTCGGTGATGGGTTTAAAACTTTATCTAACCATCTCTACCTATTGCTCTTTCCACTTGGTCTTGACCTTTATTTTCTTTTTGCACCACGCTATACCATTAGCGAATTAGCTAACCAAACTTTAGACCAAGCCTTGACGTTGGCTCAATTGACCAATCAGTCCGCAGATGCGATTGATCAGGCAGTCGCTACGTTTACATCTTATTTTAAATACTTCAGCCTTTCTTCAGCCCTCAGAACCTACCCGGTTGGTATTCCCAGCTTGCTATCAGGGCGCCCCTTATCCGAAAATCCCTTTGGTCCGGTGCAACTTTATGACATGTCGCATGGTGGACGGATTGTTCTCGCCATCCTCATATTTAGCCTCATCGGCTTGATTTTAGGAACGCTTTACTTCTTTTGGTCGAGCAAGGCTGCGCAGCCCACGGCCGAAAAGAAACCTTTCAAAACCATAATTTCTGCCTTTTTGAATTTGTTTATCCTGTCCCTTGTCATGATCTTAGCAATGTTCCTGATCAGCTTGCCTTTTGCGCTCATTTTTACTTTATTCAATTCGCTCAGCCCGGTTCTTGGGCTCATTGCATACTTTGTCACCGCAATGGTTTTGCTCTCAGTTATCATTCCACTTTATTTTGCGCCACACGCTATTGTTGTCTTAGATCAGAGTGCTTTTCAGGCAATTTCATCTAGCCTAAAAATGATCCGACCTTTTTATTCTAGCGCCTCGATTTTCGTCACCCTCGAAGTGATCATTGCCTTCCTAACCAATCTGCTCTGGCAAACCCCGGCTGACAATTCCCCGTTGCTTTTTGTCGGCATCTTTGGGCATGCATTGGTTACTACAGTGTTACTTATTGCCAGTTTTCATTATTTCGCGAACATCGTTAAGATTTACGAGGAAATATTTGTAGTTCAAAAAGCAACCTAAATCTCGCTTGTATGTATGGAGAACAAATTGAACCAGAATAATCATTACAACGCTAATGATATCCAAATCTTGGAAGGCCTCGAGGCCGTACGCCGCCGCCCCGGCATGTATGTCGGCGGGACAGATGTCAAAGCTTTGCATCACCTCATTTACGAAGTCGTTGATAACTCTATCGACGAAGCTTTAGCTGGGGTATGTACTCGCATCTCAGTCACCATTCACGAAGATGACAGCGTTACGGTAGAAGATAATGGCCGCGGTATTCCAGTGGATATCCACCCCGACCGCGGTATCTCTGCTTTACAGGTCGTCATGACCGTGCTGCATGCTGGAGGAAAGTTTGGCGGAGGCAGTTATAAGGTTTCCGGCGGCTTGCATGGCGTCGGCGTTTCAGCCGTAAATGCGCTCTCTGAATGGTGCGAGGTTACCGTTCGCCGAGAGGGGAAAATCTACTTTCAACGTTACGAACGCGGCATTCCACAAGCAGCTGTAAAACAAATCGGCACATACAAAGGTGATGAGACCGGCACCTCTACCACCTTCAAGTTTGACCGGGAAATCTTCAAGGGTGATGTCAATTACCGCTTCGATACTTTAGTAACACGCTTTCGCGAGTTGGCTTTTGTTGCCCGCGGTGTCACGATCATGCTCAAGGATGAACGCGAAGACCGTGAAATGACTTTTCACTTCGAGGGTGGCGTCGCTTCTTTTGTGCGTTACCTGAATAAAAATAAAGAAGTCTTACACGAGCCAATTTATGGCGAAAAAGAAATTGAGAATGTCGGCGTCGAATTCGTGGTGCAGTATACAGATTCGTATGCTGAATCGGTTTATACCTTCGCCAACACAATCAATACCATCGATGGCGGCACCCATCTGACCGGTTTGCGCACTGCTGTCACCCGCAGCATCAACGATTATGCCCGTAAGGCTGGATTTCTTAAAGACTCTGACCCCAACTTTAGCGGTGACGACACGCGTGAAGGGATGACCGCGATCGTTAGCATCAAACATCCCGATCCACAATTCGAAAGCCAGACCAAAGTTAAATTGATGAACCCGGAAGTACAAACTTATGTGCAGCAAGTTGTTGGAGATACATTCTCGACCTTCCTGGAAGAAAACCCCGCCGCTGGCAAGGCAATCATTCAAAAATGTCTGACTTCTGCACGTGCACGCGATGCTGCCAAAAAAGCGCGCGATCTTGTCATCCGCAAATCAGCGCTCGAATCGATGACCCTACCCGGCAAGTTAGCTGATTGCTCTGAGCGCGATCCTTCTAAAACCGAGCTGTACATCGTCGAGGGCGATTCTGCAGGTGGTTCCGCCAAGCAAGGCCGCGACCGGCATTTCCAAGCGATTTTACCTTTGCGAGGGAAAATCCTTAATACAGAACGCGCACGGCTCGATAAAATATTGGATAACCGCGAGGTAAAATCCCTCATTTCCGCTTTGGGCACCAGCGTTGGAGAATCTTTTGATATCTCGGGGCTGCGTTATAACCGCATAATCATCATGACGGATGCAGACGTTGATGGGGCTCACATTCGCACGTTGCTGCTTACTTTTTTCTTCCGTTATATGCAGCCGCTCATCGACGAAGGCCACCTTTTCATTGCTCAGCCACCGCTCTATCGCATCTCTGCGCGTAATCAGATTTTTTATGCCTACACGGATCAAGAAAAAGATGAATTAGTGGCAAAATTTGGCGGTATGGGTAAAGTCAGCATTTCGCGTTATAAAGGTTTGGGTGAAATGAACCCAGAGCAGCTTTGGGAAACAACCATGAACCCAGAAAATCGCACACTTTTACAAGTGACCATTGAAGACGCAGCTGAAGCCGACCGGACTTTCGATATGCTCATGGGCAGCCAGGTGCCCCCGCGCCGCCGATTTATTCAGACGCACGCTAAAGAAGTCCGCAACCTGGATATTTAAGCGACCTTAGATACCCAGGAGACGTGCCATTTTTGTGGGCATTATGGAACGCAAGATTTTGCACCTCGATTTGGACGCATTTTTCTGCTCAGTTGAAGAGCTGCTTGACCCAAGCCTGAGAGACAAGCCATTTGCAGTAGGGGGTAATCCGCAAGGGCGCGGCGTTGTTTCTTCATGCTCTTATTCTGCACGGAGATGCGGCGTGCATTCTGCTATGCCTATGGCGCGGGCACTTGCCCTTTGCCCTGACCTAATCGTCATCCATCATCGTCATGGACTTTATAGCGAATATTCGTATAAAGTCATGGACATTTTGCGCTCTTATAGCCCGCTTTTCCAACAGGTGTCCATCGATGAGGCTTTCCTCGATGTGAGCGATCTGCCGCAACACGCTGAAGAAATTGCCCGTGAAATCCAGGCGCGTGTGGACCGCGAAGTGCAGCTGCCATGCTCGCTGGGTGTGGCAACCAATAAACTTGTAGCAAAAATTGCCAATGATTTCGGCAAAAGCCAGGCGAAAAGCGGTCAAGCACCGCGTCAAATTACCGTTATTCCACCTGGAGAAGAAGCGGCTTTTTTAGCACCGCTGGATATTCAAGCACTCTGGGGAATCGGGCCGAAAACCAGCCAAAAACTGCGTGAGCAAGGCATTCACACCATAGGTCAATTAGCAGCGCTGCCAATTGCAGAATTGGAAGCATATTTCGGGAACAACGCACAAGAGATGCATGCCCGCGCCTTAGGTATCGATTCTTCGCCAGTGCGCCCCGAGCGTGAGGTTAAATCAGTTAGCAACGAAGTTACTTTTACAAGGGATACTACCGATAGCGAATTGCTCAGGCGAACCATGCGCGAGTTAGCCGATAAAGTCGGGTTTCGACTGCGCAAAGCCGGGTTGG
The DNA here is from genome assembly GCA_003445715.1 of Candidatus Mesolinea sp. Classification (GTDB taxonomy): domain Bacteria; phylum Chloroflexota; class Anaerolineae; order Anaerolineales; family Anaerolineaceae; genus Mesolinea. The sequence continues at coordinate 3,796 of DMCS01000029.1, forward strand.
CTGGCAGCGCGGTGCAGATAAAGCTGCGCTATAGTAACTTCGAAACATTTACGCGTCAGACGGCTTTGGCACAGCCGACAGATCTCGATGATGTAATCTATGCGGTTGCTGAAAAGCTATTGGAAGAGAATCTCGCACCTAGCCGTCCCGTTCGACTGATCGGCGTTGGCGTCAACCGGTTAAGCCCGCCTTATCGCCAGCTTAGCTTGTGGGACGATGACCTTTCCCAAAAGGAGAAGCTAACCGATGCGCTCGATCAGCTCAAAGAGAAGTATGGGCAAGATGTGATCAAGCGGGCAAGCATGATGAAAAATCCCAAAGAATCCGATTCAATTCCGAATAAATCTTGACCGCATTGCTTGTACATCGTTCTCGCCGGTCTCCTCAGTGCGCAGCCTGCCCGTAGGGTACCGAGCGAGGAACTTGACCGTAGGTCTCCTGGTTTTCCTGCCTTGATAAACGATTGTCATAATTGGATTATCAGTTTTTTTTGAGACCTAAAGGTCATAAGCCTTTCAAGGTCAGGAGACCTTGCAAGAACAGCTGGTCGTTCTCGCCGGTCTCCTGAGCGCGCAGCCTGCCCGTAGGGTACCGAGCGAGGAACTTGACCGTAGGTCTCCTGGTTTTCCTGCCTTGATAAACGATTGTGATAATTGGATTATCCGTTTTTTTGAGACCTAAAGGTCATAAGCCTTTCAAGGTCAGGAGAGTGCGCAGCCTGCCCGAAGGGTACCTTGCAAGAACAAGAAACTATGAATGGTATTCTAGTTCTGGCAATATATAATCTTGACGCTTTTGGATACACCTCTG
>DMCS01000080.1 GCA_003445715.1 Candidatus Mesolinea sp.
GATTAACCAATGTTTTTCAATACCCCCTCCCTAAGTGTGGGTATAATTGCCCATGGTTGTTTGCCAGGTGCAAATGCAAACCTCTTGGAGGCTGGATGAAACTCTCATTAGTGATCCCGGTATATAACGAAGAAGAAAACTTACCGCTCCTCTGGCAGGAGATTCAAACCGCGGTGATGCCACTCAACATCGCTTGGGATGTCACCTTTGTGGATGATGGCAGCAAGGATCGCAGTCCTGAGGTTCTGCGCGAAATTGCCGCCCAAAACGCCGAGCTCGTGCAGGTAATCCTCCTCAACCGCAACTACGGACAAACAGCCGCCATCACCGCTGGCATCGACCATTCGGATGGAGATGTAATCATCTTAATGGATTCCGACTTGCAAAATGATCCAGCCGATATCCCCATTCTGTTGGATGAACTCAATAAAGGCTATGATGTGGTCAGCGGCTGGCGAAAAGACCGCCAGGATAACAAGCTAACGCGCACGCTGCCCTCTCGCGCTGCGAATTGGCTCATATCTACCGTTACTGGTGTGCACTTGCACGATTATGGCTGCACGCTCAAAGCTTACCGCCGGGAGATTTTCAACCAGATCCGTCTCTATGGGGAGATGCACCGCTTCATCCCAGTCTACGCCGCCGAAGCTGGCGCTAAGATCAGCGAAGTGGTCGTGCATCATCACCCGCGCATCCATGGCAAAGCGAATTACGGTTTGGAGCGCACCTTCAAAGTGCTACTGGACCTGATGACCGTTAAGTTCTTGCTGAGTTATTCCAAGAAGCCAATTCACTTATTTGGCGGCGTGGGGCTGGGCTTGATGGTTGCAAGCTTCTTGGTTTTACTATATTTAGCGATTCGGCGGGTGGCAGCGGGTATCCCTGTGTTGGGTTCGCCTTGGTTCCAAATCAGTGTGATGTCTTTCATCCTCGGCTTCATATCAATTTTGTTAGGGTTGATTGCTGAGCTGCTGATGCGCACGTATTACGAATCGCAAAACAAGCGCACCTACGAAATACGGGAAGTCATTAATCTAATTAGTGAGAGCGTAAAAATCTAAGGCTCAGGGTGCCAGCTGTTGAATCGCCTTCAGAATTTCTGGCTGACCCTTAGGAATGAGTAGGTTGACCCTCCCGTCTTGCCAGCTTGCCGCTGGTTCATACTCTTCCAACATCGGTATCAAGACCTTAAACACCCAGATGTCATTTTCATCCCCAAACGCATGGGTTTGCCCTTGCTTTCCGGTATAGAGCGTATCGGTGATAATAGCCTTATAGGCGTGGCTTGAGATCTGATGGTAAAAGCCTTGCAGATAAGGCTTGTTATTCCCCATCGCCATCTCCATTAAGAAGACTTTTTCGTAATCCGGCTCTATCCGAACACCTGCAATCTCTCGAAAGGTGATCAGCTGGCGGTCAGCGATGAACAACACCTCGCCAGGCTGATCCTTAAGGAGATCCAGCACGGCTTGCATCTGCTGCACCTCAGGCATCTGTGCCTCTCGCGAAATAAAACCCCAATGCGCGCCTTGCATAACCATAAAGAATACGGGTACAACCATCGCTAATATCCAACCGAACGATTCAAAATTGAGAGGGCTAACCGCCGGCTGGGTTTGCTCCGGCGTATACGCCCCAGTGATTAAGCTGCCTGCAATCAGCGCCCAAAACACCAGGAATGCATCCAAGTTGTGCAAGTCTCCACCGCCCCCGATTTTCAGACTGACCAGGATGCCTCCTCCCAAGAAGGCGAGTAAAATCGCAACTAAGCCCAACCAGCGCAGCTCGTGCAATGCAGGCTTGCGGCTTTGGTGCCGGGTTTCCCATAGTAAAACAGAGCCAGGCAGGCAAACCAGCAAAATTGCGAGGATAATCCCAAGAGAAAACGTTGCATTCGGCCACAGCCGGCTCCAAAGCAACTCGGAGCTGAAAGCGGAACCGAAAAGTGCTGGGTCATTGCCCGAGAGGCGTATATAGACTTGCTGACTAAGCCAAGCCGTGCCTACACCCGCAACAGCCCAAAGCACTGGGAATTGCACATATTTTGTCCAGTTTTTTGCATCGACAGGTTCGTCCAATAGGTAAAGCGCGGCAGCTAACAGCCCTGGCACCGGCATCCAGTTCACGCGGCTGATGCCCGCCCACACCGAAGCAAGCAATACAAAGAGCAGGGTGCGCCAAGGCGTGTCCTTCCTATAGCCTAACAATACCAAAATAACACATACCATCAAGTGAAAGTACACCGCTCCTTGGAAGAAAAACAGTGCAATGCCAATAACCAAAAGCCAAAATGGCAGGGCTAACTTGCCCCGAAAGCGCTTAGCAAACAGCACGGCGCCCCAAGCTGTCATCCCAATCCACAGCAGCACCTGCCACAACCGATGGACTAAAATCGAGCGGATGCCCAGGAAGAAGGGCAACGCTTGCATCAGGTAGCGAGAAGGATGCAGCACGGGCAGCGGCAGCTGTTCCCCGTAGATCGATTCTGAAAGGAAGAGCGAGGCATTATAGTAACGGCTACCCTCAGACCAGCCCAGGGAGAAAGGCGTAGCTTGGATCTGCGGGATAAACACGCCCAGCCGGTAAAGCGCGCCAAAGCATAGCAGAATAATCGCAAAGTTCAAATAAGCTGAGCGCTGCTGCGTGGCGTTGAGCAGTAAAGCCCCTGCCACAGCTAACACGCAGCTAAGCAGCAAGCGTCCGAGCACCGAATCGATGAGCTGAAAGCTCTGGGTGAAGAACAATGCCAGCAGCGCAACAGCAAGCACACTAATGCCAAGCCAAACCAGCCAAGCAGGGAATTTCCATTGCTTGCATTTTTCTAAGCTATGCCCCATGCCAAACAGCCACACGCCTGAGGCGATGAGGATGATAAGCAAGCCAGCCACAGCCCAAAAAGAGCGGCCGCGAAAGTGCATGTTCTCAATAAGATAGCCAGCGGAAAGAACAACTAGCAAAGATAAACTCGATTTTAGGAATGACTCTAAAATGCTAAGTTTCTTCATTCAGTCTTCTCTTCCGTTTCAGGATTTGCTGTGGAGATATGTACCACCTCTGGCTCCGACTTCTCACCACCCAGAATACCTGATAGCGTAAACGCCCCGGGTAGGCTGCCAATCATCCAAGCAACCCGCAGCAAAATAGCTAAGCTGATACTCGTGGAGAGTTGCAGCCCGCCTACCGCAGAAAACAGGTTCGTGATTGTAACTTCTTGCAGTCCTAAGCCATTGATGGAAATGGGAATAAGCGTGATGAAATAAGTCAGGCTCCATAGGCCGGCAATCTGTCCAAAAGGCATACTTTCGCCCATGCCTTCAATGAGAACTTTCACGATCAGAAAAGTGGCTAACATGTGGATGAGGGTAAAGCCCAAAGCGCGCAGCAGTATCAGCGGATTTTTAGCCCAATATTTAAAATTGGAAAACACGTTCTGGAACGCCTTCTGGATCTTTTTCCAGGCGTTGGAAATAAATGGTATTCCCGAGAGCAGAGAGAACCTGCTGCTGATTTTATTTTGATTCAGATAAGCCACAAATCCGGGGATGGCAAAGGGCAGTGCTAAAAACATCCCAGCCATACCCACTAACCGGTCTGCTGCCAGCGAAGCCGCTGCCAAGGCTGGGGTTATGCCAATGCGCACAGCGCCAGCCAAGCGCACCACATCCCCGCCAACGGTAGTCGGTAAAATGTTGGAGGCAAACAATCCGGCAAACGTCAACCTGAGGCTGTCTTTCCAAGGGACGTGCATCTCTTGCACCTGCAGAAGGCTATGCCAGCGCCCAAAAGTCGCAAAGCGCGAGACAAATACAAGTATCAGCACCGCGGCAATCCGCCAACCAGAAATGCGCTGAATAGTTGCCCAGGTTTCCGCCGCGCCAATTTGCGAGAAGAGGTAAACCAAGATAACGATGGCTATAATCGTCCCAACCCAACGGATGATGACATTCACACGGTTTTTTGGCTTGGTTTCCATCACATGCAGTGCCCAATCTGAAGTCAATTATACTTTAAGTGCTTACTGAGAAAGATTAGCATTAAAATGGGCATGGAAAACGACACGAAAGGAGCCGTATTATGGATTTAAAGCCCATCGGTTTTTCTAAACTTGTGATTAACCCTCAAGACCTCATCGACCGACAGGCATTGGTGCTTACCAGCGGGGATTTTGCATCCCACGCTTTCAATGCGATGACCATCAGTTGGGGCTTGATTGGCGTGCTGTGGAACAAGCCCTGCATGCTCGTCGCCGTCCGCCCAACGCGCTACACGTACACTTTTATGGAAGCTTCTGAGGATTTCACTGTATGTGCCTTTCCAGCTGCCTATGATCGCGATGTGGCTTACCTGGGCAGTCACTCTGGTCGATATGAAGACAAAATCGCCCAAACGCAGCTCACGCCGATTGCCTCTGCACAAGCCCATGCACCGTGTTTTGCTGAGGCAGAGCTGGTGCTCGAGTGCCGCAAGATATACTGGTCTGACCTAGATCCAACGCACTTTTTGGATGCCGGTATCGAAGCCAATTATCCACGCAAAGATTACCACCGCTTATACCTGGGCGAGATTGTTGCCCTGCGTGCTGCCGAGCGCTTTATCCAGAAGAAATAGTCGCTGCTAAGAATAGGCAATTGCATGGCTCAATCAAGGTATAATCTCAATTAATCAACCGGAGGAGAGTATGCCAGAGAAAAAAATCCGCGTTTTAATTGCCAAGCCCGGACTGGATGGCCACGACCGTGGCGCTAAAGTCATTGCGCACGCGCTGCGCGATGACGGCATGGAGGTGATTTACACCGGTCTGCGTCAGACCCCGCAAATGATTGCCGAAGCTGCGTTGCAAGAAGATGTTGACGTCGTCGGGCTCTCCATACTTTCCGGCGCGCATAACGTGCTGGTTCCACAAGTCATCCAAAAACTGCGCGAAGTCGGTAAAGGCAATGTATTTCTTTTTGTCGGCGGCATCATCCCACAAACTGATATCCCTGGCTTGCTGCAGGCGGGTGTGAAAAAAGTATACGGACCCGGCACAGATACTCGCAAGGTATGCCAGGATATCCGCGCCGCTATGGCTGAACGCCAGCAGGCATGAGCACAGAGCTCCTCGAAAACCTTAAAAAGGGAGACCGTCTTGCCCTTTCCCGCATTTTAAGCCAAGTTGAATCCCAAAGCGAAGCTGGCAGCCAAGCCTTAGAAGCCCTGTTCCCGTTTACGGGTAAGGCGCATAAAGTCGGCATTACCGGAGCCCCAGGCGCAGGCAAGAGCAGCTTAGTCAATGCCCTGGCACATCAACTGCGCCGCCAGCAAGATGCCCCCAGAGTCGCCATTATTGCGGTGGACCCAACCAGTCCATTTACAGGCGGCGCGCTCCTAGGCGATCGCGTGCGCATGCCAGACTTGCAGCAAGATCCGGGCGTCTTCATCCGCTCGATGGCAACACGCGGCGCATTGGGCGGTTTAGCGGCTGCGACTGAAGCGTTCAGCCAGGTGTTCGACGCAGCGGGTTACGATATCATCCTCATTGAAACTGTTGGTGCCGGTCAAGCTGAAGTGGACGTAGTGAACTTGGCACATACAACCATCGTCGTTGATACCCCTGGTACGGGGGATGACATCCAATCTATCAAAGCCGGTATCTTAGAGATTGCTGACATCTTGGTCGTGAATAAAGCTGACCGTCCTGGTGCTGAACAGAGCGTGCGCTATCTGCAAGCCATGCTTGAGATGGGCTATTCCCGGTCGTCTACAGCTGGTCACCATGCTCCTGAAGCCTCCATCACAGAGACTTTGAGAGAATCTACCAGACCTTGGGTTCCACCTGTTCTCAAGACTATCGCGATAGAATCCCAGGGTATCGAGGAGCTGCTCGAAGCTATGCAAGCGCATCGCTGTTACCTTATAGAAAGCGGTAATTGGCAGGTGAAAGAGCGCCAAGCTTTACAAAAAGCCATTCAACGCGCCATCGCACAGAATTTGATCAATCGGTGGCAGGAGGGCTTATCCCCAGGTCTTTTTGAGGAAACGCTCCAAGCAGTGGTTGAGCGCAAAATGTCACCAGAATCTGCCGCCCAATATCTCTTAGAGGCAAGCCAAGGGTTATAATCCACGCCAGGTGCCTTGCCTTTATATCTACTAATATGCCCTGCGGGTATCCTCAACGAAATGCGGGATTCCCTCTATTTATCATGTCAGCGGGGTATAATAAATTAAAGATTTCGGAATAATCGGAGCTATTTATGCAACGAACGTTAATTAAAGACCTTCCTAACCACATCGGTGAGGAGGTTAAAGTTCAGGGTTGGCTGCAGACCCTGCGCGATCAAAAAAGTATGCAGTTCCTCATTCTACGCGATAAAACCGGCTTAGTGCAGGTTGCACATTGGAAAAAAGGCAACCCCAAACTGGCAGAGACAATCTCTGCATTAGGTACTGAATCAGCCCTAACCATCATTGGTAAAGTGGTTGCCAATGAGGTTGTCCGCTTGGGCGGATTAGAAATCCAACTCGAGGAGCTGAAGGTAGAAGGCTTGGCTGAGACGCCGCTCCCATTTGATCCCTTCAACGAAGTTTTGCCTGATCAAGATTTTCGTTTAGATTGGCGTTACCTGGATTTACGCCGCGAGCGCAACCGCCTCATCATTGAAGTGCAAACCACGCTCGAAGCTGCCATGCGCACCTACTGGCTGGATCACGACTTTATTGAAATACACTCGCCCAAAATCTTAGGCGCTGCTAGTGAAAGCGGCGCAGAGCTATTCAGTTTGAAATATTTCGAGACTACGGCTTATTTAGCACAATCCCCCCAGTTTTATAAGCAGATGGCGATGGCGGCTGGCTTCGAGCGTGTGTTCGAGATCGGTCCCGTCTTCCGTGCTGATCCATCCTTTACCTCCCGACACATGACAGAATTTACCGGCGTGGATATGGAGATCTCTTGGATTGAGAGCCACGAGGATGTGATGGTCTTTATAGAAAACTGGCTAGCTTATTGCTATGCTGAGGTCAAAGTCAAGCACGGCGAGCAAATTAAGCAGCACTTTGGCGTTGAGCTGACGGTTCCCACCGTGCCATTCCCGCGCCTGACTATGGCAGAAGCTTACGAGGTCCTCAAGAGTTTAGATTACAGTTTGCCCCCTGAGCAAAAAGGCGATCTGGACCCTGGCGCTGAACGTGCTTTGGGAAAGTACATTAAAGATTCTTACGATAATGATTTTGTGTTTGTAACCGATTGGGCTTTCAGTGTGCGGCCGTTCTACCACATGCTGCACGAAGATAACCCTCTGCTCACCAAGAGCTTCGATCTGCTAGGCAAAGGGTTAGAGATTACTACTGGCGCCCAGCGTGAGCATCGCTATGAGGTGTTAGCATCTCAGGCACAACAAAAAGGCCTCAGCTTGGAACCGATTCAGGATTATCTGAACTTTTTCCGCTATGGATGCCCGCCCCACGGAGGTTTTGGGCTCGGTCTCAGCCGCCTGCTAATGATTATGATGGATTTGCCCACAATTCGTGAGGCTGTATACTTATTTAGAGGCCCAAATCGACTGCGACCATAAGGGAATGCTATGCCGAATCTTTATAGCCAACGACTAAGACTACGCGCTGCCGAACGCAGTGATATCCCGCTTTTCGTCAAGTGGATTAGCGATCCAGAGGTAACCGCAAATCTGATGCTGCGCCTGCCTATGGCACAAGCAGAAGAGGAAATGTGGTACGAAAACATGCTTAAACGCCCCGAGGCTGAGCACGTCTATGTCATCGATGTCAAGCTGCCACCGCTGGAACCTGACGGTGAACCCAGATGGCTGCCAATTGGTAATACTTCTTTTATCTCAATTATGGAGATAGATCGCTGCGCGGAAATCGGCATCATGATTGGAGAGAAGTCGTATTGGAATAAAGGCTACGGCACAGAAGCGATGCAGACGATGCTGCGCCATGGCTTCGAAACGCTTAATTTGCATCGCATCTGGCTGCAAGTTTATCCCACCAATCCGCGCGCCATCCGCGCTTACGAAAAAGCGGGTTTCAAACACGAAGGCATTTTTAGAGAAGGACATTATTCTGGCGGACGCTACCATGACGTTTACCTGATGAGCATCCTCCGCCAGGAATGGGACCAAATATCATCAACAACGAAAGGCGATTAGTATGACTTCTCCTCACATGCGGCACGACCTCCTCTATGGCAATATTCGGTTGTTTGCAGGCACTGCCTCCCCAGAGCTCTCTCAGGAGGTATCTGATTACCTCGGTATTCCACTCTGCGGCAGAGATGTAATCGAATTCACCAACGAAAATTTGTTCGTTAGGTTGCACGCCTCTGTTCGCGGGCAAGACTGCTACATCATCCAAACTACATCCATACCGGTGCATCGCAACCTCATGGAGCTATTAATTATGACCCAAACCCTGCGCCTGGACTCTGCCGGCCGCATTACCGTCGTTGTGCCTTATATGTGCTATGGTCGCTCCGACCGCAAAGACCAGCCGCGCGTACCCATCACCGCCCGCCTTGTCGCCGATATGATCCAAATAGCTGGTGCTGACCGTTACATTACGATGGACCTACACGCCGGGCAGATCCAAGGATTTTTCTCCATCCCTGGTGATGTGCTTTCTGGTTATCATGTCATTAAACCCTACCTTTTGGACATGCTACCGGCAATGAACAATCCTGTAATGCTCACCGCAGACTTAGGCTTTGCAAAACGCGGGCGCCGTTACGCTGAGGCACTCAATATTCCTTTAGCATTCATTGAAAAGCGGCGCCATGGCAACCGCGATAAGTCCGAAGCCCTAACAATTATCGGTGATGTCTTTCATCGCGATGTCATCTTAATAGACGACGAGGTCGATACGGGCGGCTCAATGGCTGAAGCAGCCACATTAGCCAAGGAAAGCGGTGCAGAAAACATCTACATGGTGTTTGTGCATCCAATCCTTTCTACGAATGCCGTTGAGCGCTTGACTGCGCTGCCTGTAAAACAATTTATCACCACGAATACCATCCCCATCCCGCCAGAAAAACAAGCGCTGTTTGGCGGCCGGCTAACTGTTCTGACCATTGGACCCTTGCTTGGTGAAGTGATTAGACGCGCTAACGAGGGTAGAAGCGTTGGAGCCTTGTTTAACGAGTGAAGCCGAAAGGAAACGACAATGCCTGAACTCCCCGAAGTGGAAACTATCCGCCAGGGGTTAATTTCAGGTGATAGTGAAATTCCCTCGTTATTGCAACAACGCATCGCCTCAGTAGACCTTTTTTGGCCCAGAACGGTTGTCAGCCCTGATCCACAGCGGTTTGTCAGAGAACTGAGTGACCGGGAAATTTTAGACCTAAGCCGACGCGGCAAATTCCTACTCATCGACCTCGATCGATCCTCTTTGATTTTTCACCTGCGCATGAGCGGGGATCTGAGCATGCAGCCAGCAGCCGCACCAGTCCAACCGCATGACCGGCTTCAGATCAACTTCATTTCCGGCTGGAACTTAGTCTTTAACGACACGCGCAAATTTGGCCGTGCTTGGCTGACTGATAACCCCGAGAAACTGCTGGTGAACTTGGGCCCTGAGCCGCTCGACACAGGGCTTACCCCTGATAAGTTTTATGCTATGCTGCATAGCCGCTCCCGCCAGATCAAGCCGCTGCTCATGGATCAGCGCTTTTTAGCCGGCTTGGGAAACATTTACACCGATGAGGCTCTCTTTTCTGGCGGCATTCACCCTTTGCGGCGCAGTGATACCCTCACCCAACCCGAAGCTGAGCGGTTATTAGTAGCGATTCGTGAAGTGCTCCAACAAGGCATCCTTGCAAAGGGTGCCAGCATCGATTGGGTTTACCGTGGCGGGGATTTTCAGAATCATTTCCAGGTGTATAAGCGCACCGGCAGCCCTTGCCCGCGCTGCGGAACACCCATTCAACGCATCATGGTCGGGCAGCGCAGCACACACTTCTGCCCTGTTTGCCAACCTCAAGGAGGCTCCCATGTATGAAAAATTTGCCTCGGTCTATGACTATTTTGTCAACTGGAGCGAGCGTTTAAGCTACGAAATTCCCTTCATTCTCGAGCAGCTCAGCCAGCTGGGTGAAGATCCATACCAGATCAAGGTGTTGGATGCTGCCTGTGGAACCGGTCAACATGCGATTGCTTTAGCCCAAGCCGGTTATCAGGTTGCTGGGGCAGATTTATTCCCCCAGATGGTCCAATTAGCGGATCTTAATGCCAGCGCAGCGGATCAAAAGATACGCTTCAAAGCTGCCGGCTTTGGCAGCATTGCTGGCTGAAAAGGCACGATAGCCGCTTTTGCCTTTGTTGCGCCTAATCTCGCATGAGATGGTGCTCGGAGAACGATTTAATTCTTTTGCCAATTGCCGAATGGATTTGTATTGAGCTAATCCGCGGCTGATACTTTCTCGTTCTTGATCCGTTAATCGTGTGTATCTTCTCTTTTGCATACGAATGATTTTATCTCCTCATCCGTTGCACTAAATTCTTGAGACTAGGAGTTATTCATTTCTTAATGTTCTGGACATTTTCAACACCACCCAATATTATCTTTCCTGTGGAGTTAGTTATAATAGAAGAAAACAACTCACATTTTATGTGTTTAAAAGAGGTAAACCATGAAAATCGCTATAGGTTGTGACCATACCGGGACTGCGCTGAAAGAGGCGCTGAAAACTTACCTTGATAGCCGCATGATTCCATACGAAGACTTCGGCACATTCACCGAAGAAAGCTCCGATTACCCGCGTACTGCCGAGAAAGTATGTAAAGCCATTCTTTCCGGCGGTTTTGACCGCGGCATCCTCATCTGTGGAACAGGCGTGGGTATGTCCATCGCTGCCAATAAATTTAACGGGATCCGCGCTGTAGTTTGCAGTGAGCCATATTCGGCTATCCTGGCACGCCGGCATAATAATGCCAACGTCTTGTGCTTAGGCGCGCGCGTGGTCGCAGGAGGTTTAGCCACGCTGATTTGCGAAGGTTGGTTGAACGCAGCTTTCGAAGGCGGCAGGCACCAACGCCGTATCGACATCATCACACGCATAGAGCAGCGCAATAGCCCTCCGGGCTTCTCCCAGGCGGATGAAGTTAACGCCAATGAGGAACCCTCCAGTGCCTCCGATTCTACCGATGAGCCAAAGCCTAATCAGGATACACAGCCGCTTTCTCCTTCTGGGGGTGCATAATTCAGCCGTCCAACACAAATCAACTGTATAAGGCGCCATAGGAGGCATATTGAAATATCAAATTTACGGGGAAAAGCTCCCCATTGTAACCCTGCAATTTGAAGCCGGTGAGAGTATCTATACCCAATCCGGTGGTATGACCTGGATGACCGATAACTTCAGCATGGAGACAAACATGAGAGGCGGATTGATGAAAGGTTTAGGTCGTATGCTTAGCGGCGAATCCCTTTTCATGGCAACCTATACGGCAAAAGCTTCAGGTGCAGAATTAACTATTGCTTCTTCCTTTCCGGGGGAGATTCTGCCTATTGAGCTCAATGGCAGTCAGCAATGGATTGCGCAAAAATCAGCCTTCCTTTGCGCCACGCCAAGCGTGAACCTCTCCACATTTGTAACCAAAGCCAGAGCAGGCATCTTCGGCGGTGAAGGCTTTATTCTGCAGAAGTTAAGCGGAACAGGCGTTGTGTTCCTGGAGATTGATGGAACAGCAGTCGAAAAGAACTTACGCCCAGGCGAGCGCCTTAAGGTAGATACGGGCAACGTGGCTGCTTTTGAAAGCAGCGTGAAATACGACGTAGAAACCGTGAAGGGTTTTGCCAATGTACTATTCGGAGGGGAGGGGCTTTTCCTGAGCGTCTTGGAGGGTCCCGGAAAAGTCTATTTGCAATCGATGAATATTTCCAGTTTCGCCTCGCGCTTAATTCCTTATTTTCCTCATCGAGATTAATAACGGCTCATCATTCATCAAAAAGGCTGTTTTACCGCTGGACAAACAGCCTTTTTCATCTATTTAGAAACTCAATATCCGAAATTAGGTATTACACATTTATATTGATTTAACCATATAAAGCTCCCCCATTTCAAACCCGCGCATGGCGTAATATTCGCGCGTCCCAACCGCAGCAATTACTGCCAAGTGCTTGTAACCCTGGCCTCTGGCGATTTCTTCTGCTTTCTGGATCAGATTCTTCCCTAAGCCTGCATGTTGAGCCGCCCCCGGCTGCTCCGCGCCCACCTCCAGAGACTGACCATAGACATGTACCTCGCGGATAATCGCTGCGTCTTCCAAATCTGGTAAAGCAAGCAGGTTATTTTCATTAGGCAGGGAAAGGCGTAAGAAGCCAGCCAAGCGATCGTCATCCGTATCGAAAGAAAGAAAGTGCTCCTCGCTGACGCTGGTCCGATAGACTAAGTCATGCAGCTCCAGCGCGGCTTTCTGCATACGGCTGGCACGAATTTCCCGGCAGCGGATGCACAGGCATTGCGTTCCGCGCAACGCCATCTCGCGGGCGACGTCCTGCCGCAGGCTGGTGTTCCGGTTGCCTGCCACCACATTGGTCGAAGGGATATCGCGGATGATGCGGTTAATGCGGCAGTAGCGCGGTACTTCCGTTTTAATATCTGCTAACAAGTCAATGAGCTGCTCTTCAGTATAAGGTTGATATTCTCCCCTTTGCCAATAATCATATAGTTCGGCATTTTGTAAGAGCTGGCAGGGGTAAATCTTGAGCTCATCCGGTTGGATGCTGCCGGGAAGCCAGAGTTTAGTAAAATCAGCGCGGTCGCTCTCGAGAGTTGCGCCAAGCAGGTTGGGCATCCAATGAGCAACCACCTTGAAGCCTGCTGCGCGTAAGAAGGCGACCGCCTGCCTGGCTTGCTCGCTCGTGTGACCGCGTTTGTTTCGTTTTAAGATGTCATCATCCAGGCTTTGGATCCCGATTTGGAATTTGGTTACGCCTAATTTACGGTTGAAAATCAGCTCTTGCCGGCTGATCAGGTCCGGTCGCGTTTCCACCACCAAGCCGACATTCCGGTGCCGACCGCTTTCATTTCGCTTCTGTATTTCTTCAAAGCTCACATCACCTTGGTCATCTAACCGATTTTCTTCGTTCAGCGCTTCAAAACAACGGCGGATAAACCATTCACGATAGCTGCGCGGGTAGGCAGTCCAACTGCCCCCTAAAATCAGCAGTTCAATCTTATCGGTAGGGTGCCCAACTTCATGCAGCGCCTTGAGGCGCGATGCCACTTGGCGATAGGGGTCAAAATCGTTTTCCACCCCGCGCCGCGCGCCGGGTTCATCGGAGAGATAAGACTGCGGCATATTGTTTTCCGTAGGGCAGAAGATGCACTCCCCTGGACAAGAGTAGGGTTTGGTCAGCACAGTAATGGTGGTAACACCCGAAAGCGTGCGAATCGGCTTCATGCGGATTGCAGCTAAAATTTGTGGATCTTCCTCCCACTCTCCACTCTCGACCAGCCGGCGGTAAGCTGCCACCAAAGTGTGTTTGGCTAGAAAGCCAGCGCCATCGGGCAAAGGGTGCAGCCGCAAGGCTTTGCGCAGCTCTACACCGCGCCGCAATTCTTCAAGTACCGCTTGAGCTAAGGCAAGTTCTTCAGGCGTATAGGTGCGTTTCTCTTTCCACGTTTGAGCATTGACCATAAATGTATTGTACCTGTTTCTTTATGGCAAACACCCGCTTGCCGAAGCTGTAAGAGCAAAGTGATAATGTCCTAAAGTAGCAAAATATAGATGTCCTAATTATTATTAGGAGCTATGCAATGGACACACGAAATGACAAGTAAGGAATTAGCCCGAAAAAATGAAGTAAGAAGAGCGATAGATCACCGGATCACATGTACAGAGGCAGCCAGAAAACAGGGAATAAACGAATAGCCAGTTAGGTTCAGCGCGAAAAAGAGCGTTAAGAATGCC
>DMCS01000015.1:0-3083 GCA_003445715.1 Candidatus Mesolinea sp.
CATATCCAAAAAGATCACAATGTTTCCCCCCCCCCCCCCCCTTTTGCCCCCCCCCCCCGGCGTTTGGTTTCATTTTTACCCGGCCGCCCCGCCGGGGGGGGGGGAAAAGTTGTTGGCGGGGGGGGGCGCCCCCCCCCGCCTGCAAAAGAACCACCCTCTCCCAGCAGATTGACGCTAAAAAACGAACGGGGTTCGGAGCTGGGAGAGGGCAGGGTGAGGGCAGATTGAAACTCTTAACTTTGAAAAATTTGGATGTAATCGATTAACCAATGTTTTTCAACACCATCTAGGGTTATAATCTGCTCATATTTGCGCTTGATACTCTCTTCTATGGAGGAAAACCATGGCCCAAAAAGGCGAAAACGCTCTAAAGGAATTACCGCGCAACTTATGGGTGGTCAGTGCCACCAGTTTTTTAATGGACGTCTCCAGCGAGATGGTAATCAACATCTTGCCTCTGTTTCTTTCTGCTGTTTTAGGGGTAAAAACCAATATTATTGGTCTAATCGAAGGTGTCGCTGAGGCGACCTCCAGCGTGCTCAAGGTTTTCTCCGGCTGGCTTTCTGATCGGCTCAAGAGCCGCAAGGCACTCACGGTTGCAGGGTATGCCCTTTCAGCGATTGCCAAACCTTTCTTTTACCTGGCGAGCACCTGGGAAGCTGTGGCTGCTATTCGCTGGGCAGACCGCGTGGGCAAGGGCATTCGCACCGCACCACGGGATGCCCTTTTAGCCGATGATGTCAAAGAAGAGCATCGCGGGTTAGCTTTTGGCTTGCATCGTGCGGCTGATACTGCTGGAGCAATGCTTGGTCTGCTAATCGCTGCTTTTGTAGTTTGGCGAATGCAAGCCGGCAGCGCTGCGCTCAAGGAACAAACCTTCAGAACAATCGTGCTGGTCAGCATGATTCCGGCATTTTTAGCTGTGCTGGTTTTGGCATTCGGTGCAAAAGAAGTCAAACCAAGTGGAGAAGCACAAAAAACCCCGATTACATTCAAGGGGCTGGGTAAGAACTTCATCACGTTTATGATCATTGTGGGTTTTTTCGATTTAGGTAACTCCTCGGATGCCTTTTTAGTCCTGCGCGCTGAAGATCGCGGAATGACTATTCTGCAAATTCTGCTTATGCTGGCAGTGTTCAATCTCATTTATGCTGCTGTTTCCACGCCGGCAGGCAACCTCTCGGATCGGCTGGGCAGGCGTAAGGTCATCATTGGCGGCTGGCTGGTCTATGCGCTTATTTACCTCGGCTTTGGTTTGGCTCAAACCGCCGTGCATGTGGGAGTTTTGTACGTGCTTTACGGGTTTTATTACGGACTGTCTTATGGAACTGCCAAAGCGATGGTAGCCGATCTGGTGCCGTCGGAATTGCGCGGCACGGCTTACGGCACCTATAATGCTATCTTAGGCATTTTGGACTTCCCAGCTTCGTTGATTGCGGGCTTGCTTTGGAGCGGCGTGGGTGGATGGCATGGCTTTGGTCCTTCAGCCCCGTTTTTCTTCGGGAGCGCGCTGGCACTCATTGCTACGATAATGTTTACGTTCTGGAAGCCGCAGCCTGCGGCTGAATTAGAATAATTCTGAGGAAACAATGACAGCAATAAGTGATGAGCAGAACCAAAACAAGCCGATGAGGATCGGTGTTCTGGCTTACCGCATGGACTTTTACACAAACAAACGGCTGATTATAGGCAAGCTTCCAGAGGCTGAGTACGTTCCAGTGTGCGATTGGTTCAGCTTTCAACGGCGGTTAGCATTAAAAATTAACCAAGTGGTAGGCAAGCCGCTCATCAATACTTTTAATCTCAATAATCAGTTTGAAGATTTCGATTTGAACCGTGTAGACGTGTTACATTTTTCCAACGGCGTTAGCTATGGGCGTACGCCTTGGGTCTCCTCTTTCGAGACAATCCTGCCGCGCTTCAGCCATCTCGTCACCCGCCACCAAGGCAAGGAGAAACCCCAGCTGCGTATGGACGACCTTACACGGCGGGGGTTAGAGGCTTTAGCTGGCAAGGCTTGCTTACGAATATTGGCTTGGTCGCAAGCTTCAGCGCGTATGGAGCGGGATTTATTGGCGGATTTTCCCTCAGAGTTCTCCCAGGCGATTTTGGATAAAATGCAGGTGCTGCATCCACCCCAGGAGCCGCTTGTGGAAGCGGTTGAAGCCCGAGATTATCGCAATGAACCTTTGCGCTTTATGCTGGTGGGTGCGGCTTTCTTCCGTAAAGGCGGTCGAGAAATCTTACAAACCTTCGAAAAATTAGTCCGTCAAGAAGGTTTACCGCTCAGGCTTACCATCGTGAGTGCGCTGCGCTTGGAGCCTTACGCTGCGCATGAAACTGAAGCTGATGTGGCTTGGGCGAAGCAGAAACTTTCTGAAAATGTAGATTGGATTGAGTACTACCCCCAGTTGCCCAATGCTGAAGTACTGGAGTTGTTGAAGCAAGCAGACGTCGGGCTGCTGCCGAGCTATGCGGATACCTATGGTCTCTCCGTGCTGGAAGCCCAAGCTTGCGGTAAACCGGTCATCACCACGGATATCCGTGCCTTACCTGAGATCAACCCTGAAATAGCGGGCTGGCTGATCAAAGTTCCTAAGAACGAATTGGGCGAAGCGTTGTATATCACGCCAGAAGACCGTGCGGAGCTTAGCCGCGCGATCCAAGCAGGCTTGGAAACGATTGTAAGGGGCATCGTTGCTGATCCGGAGCAAATTGCGATTAAAGGGGCAGCAGCTCTTGCGCGGATCCGCCAGGAGCACGATCCGCAAGCGTATGCGGAAACTCTGCGGCAAATCTACCAATCAGCGCTGAAGTGAACTGAATAAACCAATCCCAATTTGGTCAAACCAAGGTAGCAGTAGTGTATAATTGAATAAAGTTTCAAACATATCTCGCTAGAGAATAGGAGCTGAAATGATCGTTACCACCAAAAAACTCTTCGAACATGCCTACGGCAAATATGCCCTTGGCGCTTATAACATTAACAATTTGGAACAAATTGAAGGTCTCTTCAAAGGGAACTTGCAATCTCAGGCTCCCTTTATCATTCAGATCAGCCGCGGTGCCCGTTCGTATACCAA
>DMCS01000015.1:3298-5593 GCA_003445715.1 Candidatus Mesolinea sp.
GTGATGATCGACGGCAGCATGCTGCCCTATGAGGAAAACATTGCCGTGACCAAGCGCGTGGTTGAGGCTGCCCATGCCAAAGGTTTGGTCGTCGAAGCCGAACTGGGTCAGTTAGGCGGCGTCGAAGAACACATCAAGGTGGATGAGTCAAACGCCAAGTTGACCGACCCCAAGCAAGCGCGGGATTTTGTGGAGCGGACGGGCTGCGATTCGCTTGCCGTGGCAATCGGCACCAGCCATGGGGCTTTCAAATTCTCTGGCACGCAATCGCTGCACTTTGATGTTTTGGAGCAGATTCAGAAAGAACTGCCTGGCTTCCCGCTGGTGATGCATGGCTCCAGCTCCGTTCCGCAGGAAGAAGTTGAACGCATTAATGCTGCCGGCGGCAAGTTGTCTGGCGCAAAGGGTGTTGATGCGACTCAATTCCGTAAAGCAGCCAGTTTAGGTGTCACCAAGATCAACATCGATACCGATGGCAGGTTGGTTTGGACGCGCGTGCATCGTGAATTCTTCCGCGATCATCCCGAAAAATTTGATTTGCGCGACCCCGGCAAGATTTTCATTGCAGAATATGCCAATTTTATTGCTAAGAAGAACGAATACTTGGGCAGCGCCGGCCAGCTCCCAGAAGTACGCAAATTTATCGGAGCATGACGCTTATGCAGCCGATAGAAATTCGCCCCAACATCTTCTGGGTGGGAGTTAACGACAGGTCAACAGATTTATTCGAAGGTCTATGGCCGATCTCTAATCAAGGTGTGACCTATAACGCCTATCTGATCAAGGATGAGAAAAATGCGCTCATCGATCTTTCCAAAGAGACTTTTACCGATGATTTCATCGGCCAACTGGAAAGTCTGATTGGCTTAGAAAACTTGGATTATGTGATTACCAACCATATGGAACCGGACCATTCCGGGGCGTTGCTGCGGCTGCGCGAATTGGCTCCCCAGGCGAAATTCTTGGGCATGAATAAAGCCGTTGCGATGATGAAGGATTTCTATAGCATAGATCAAAACGTGGAAGTCCTCAAGCATGAGCAGACACTCAGCCTGGGCAGGAACACCTTGAAGTTTATCTATACACCCTTCGTGCATTGGCCCGAAACCATGATGACCTACATGGTAGAGGAGAAGATACTGTTCTCCTGCGATGGGTTTGGTTCCTTTGGCTGCCTGGATGGCGTGCTTTTTGATGATGAGACCAGTGACCAAGGTTTTTACGAGCGCGAAGCGTTGCGCTACTATACCAACATCATTGCGGCTTTCAGCAAGCATGTTTTGCAAGCGTTGGACAAGCTGAGCGCTTATGAGGTGCAAATGGTCGCCCCATCCCACGGCTTGGTGTGGCGTAAAGATCCAGAAAGGATCATCTCGCTTTACAAGTATTGGGCAAGCTTAGCCACTGAACGTGCAGAACCGGGCGTAACCGTCCTCTATGGCACCATGTATCGCAACACCGAGCGAGCGCTGGAGCATGCCTTGCAAGCGCTTGCCAGCGAGGACGTGCCCGTTGAGGTTTTCAATGTCGGCTTGATTGACCCAAGTTACATTCTACCTGAGCTGTGGACGAAGCAAGGTGTGCTGATCGCCGCGCCGACTTATGAACGGGCGATGTTCCCAGCCATGGTACATGCACTTAATATGGCAGAAATCAAGGGTGTGCGTAATAAAACTGCAGCGTATATTGGCAGTTATTCTTGGTCTGGCGGCGCAAAAAGTGTTTTCGAGGGCTATGCTGAGCGGCTCAGTTGGGAAGTGGTAGGGACGCATGAGTTTATTGGCAGCGCTAAGCCCGATGATTTGGAGCAAATTCGCACGCTGAGCCGGCAGTTAGCGCTCAAGAGTAAATAAGGCTGAATAATCAAGTTACAATGAAAAACCCTGTGTTGTAAATGCACAGGGTTTTTAAATTAATTGCTGCAGAGCGAAATTTAAGGTGGAATGAAGGATCTGAAATATGTATTTTGTCGGCAGCGGAACAATTATCGTTGCCACTCTCGCGGGTGTTCTGCTTAGGGGATTAGGCGCTGGTTAATCCTTATTCCGGAATACCCATAAGGTATAATCAGGCAAGTCCAACAAGGTAAAGGCAACACATGAGTGAACAGACTTCGCCCAAAACTAATTTTATTCGTGAGATTATCGACGAACATAACCGCAGCGGACGCTTTGGCGGGAGAGTGCACACGCGCTTCCCACCAGAGCCCAATGGCTATCTACACATTGGGCATGCCAAATCGATCTGCTTAAACTTTGGAATCGCGCAAGATTACGGCGGGCTGACCAACCTGCG
>DMCS01000015.1:5668-8279 GCA_003445715.1 Candidatus Mesolinea sp.
CTGCGCTTTGACGACACCAACCCAATCAAGGAAGAAACAGAGTACGTAGAGTCCATCAAGGATTCCATCCGCTGGTTAGGCTTCGATTGGGGAGAACGCGAGTATTATGCTTCAGATTACTTCGAAGTGCTTTATCAGAACGCTGTCCGCCTGATTGAGAAGGGCAAAGCTTACGTCTGCGACTTGAGCGCGGACGAGGTGCGGGAATACCGCGGCACGCTCACTGAGCCAGGTCGGGAAAGCCCCTACCGCAACCGCTCCGTGGAAGAAAACCTGGACCTCTTCAGGCGCATGCGCGCTGGCGAGTTCCCGGATGGCGCCCGCACGCTGCGCGCTAAAATTGACATGGCTTCACCGAACCTCAACCTGCGCGACCCGATTATGTACCGCATTTTGCATGCCGAACACCATCGCACGGGCAACAAGTGGTGCATTTACCCCATGTATGACTATGCCCATTGTGTTTCCGATTCTGTGGAGGGCATCACTCACTCTATCTGCACACTGGAGTTTGAGGATCACCGCCCGCTGTATGACTGGTTCCTGGATGAGCTGGAGCTTTATCACCCACAGCAAATTGAATTTGCGCGCTTGAACCTGACCTATACCGTCATGAGCAAGCGCAAGCTGCTGCAGCTTGTGCAGGAAAAATTTGTGAGCGGATGGGATGACCCGCGCATGCCCACGCTGGCTGGTATGCGCCGCCGCGGCTACACCCCGGAAGCCATTCGTACCTTTGCGGAAGCTGTTGGCGTAGCAAAGAACAACAGCGTTGTGGATATGGAACTGCTGGAGCACATCTTGCGTGATGATCTCAACGCACGGGCTAAACGCCGCATGGCAGTGCTGCGGCCGCTCAAAGTGGTGTTGGATAACTATCCAGCAGGCCAGGTGGAAGAGTTCGTGGTACCGGATTTCCCCCAGGATCCTGAATGTACCGCTAACCGAAAAGTACCGTTTGGGCGCGAGCTTTATATTGAGCAGGAAGACTTCATGGAAGTTCCTCCGCCCAAGTATTTTCGCTTGGCACCGGGCAAAGAAGTGCGCCTGATGAATGCCTATTACGTCACTTGTACTGACTTGGTCAAAGACGCGAGTGGCAAGGTTATCGAGGTGCACTGCAGTTACGACCCCGATACGCGCGGTGGCATGTCCGCAGACGGACGAAAGGTCAAAGGCACCATCCATTGGGTCTCAGCAAAACATGCCGTTGAAGCCGAAGTGCGTCTCTACGAGAACCTCTTCACCAAAAAGGACCCGTATGAGGTGGAAGAAGGCCAGGATTTTCTGGATAACCTCAACCCACACTCACTGGAAGTGCTCACGAGCTGCAAATTAGAGCCTGCCTTAGCACAAGCAGTGATTGGCGAATCCTACCAGTTTATGCGCAATGGATACTTTTGCTTAGATAGCGTCGACACCCGCGAAGGGCAGCTGGTGTTCAACCGTACCATTTCGCTGGTTGATTCTTGGGCGAAGATGCAAGGCACAAGCGCATAGCCCAATCGGTATGATAAAATAAACGTGTGGGGGCCCGTAGCTCAGTGGCAGAGCAGGCGGCTCATAACCGCTTGGTTGAAGGTTCGAATCCTTCCGGGCCCACTGACAAAAACGCGCGAGCCTAAGAGCCCGCGCAGTTTATTTTCTTCTTCGGGGTATTAATCGATCGCTTCAAATTCAACATTCACATGTGTCTATGTTTCCACGCTTTGAGCTAGCCAGCGCAGGGCGATAAACAAGAATAATACTAAGATAAGCATAAGTGCCGTTACGGGCACAGCGGAGGAAAGCCCAAAACCCTGGAAGCGCTCATAAATCAGCACCGGGATGATTTTAGGGCTATAAGCCAAGATCACCACAGCGCCGAACTCGCTGATCCCGCGTGCCCACATCATAATCACACCGCTCAATACCCCTTTCCAAGCTAAGGGTAGGGTGACGCCCCAAAAAATCTGCCAAGCACTAGCGCCATCGACGCGCGCAGATTGTTCTAGTTCGCGATCGACGGCAGCAAAAGCCTCACGGCTAGCATTGATCAGTAACGGCAAGCTTACAAACATCATTCCAACCACAATGCCGGCTAAGCTATCTGTAAAGTAAACACCCAATTGGGCAAATGCCGGACCTAAAATACCTTGGCGGCCAAAAACTAGCAGCAAACCAACGCCGGCAGCAGTGTGCGGAATAATGAGGGGCAGATCTATGATCCCAGAGACGATAGATTTTCCCGGGAAACTTATCCGCGCCATGATATACGCTAAGGGCAAGCCCAGCAGCACACCGATGCCGGTTGCGACCCCGCCTGCCAGAAAGGTAAGCGAAATCGAGCGGGCTACGTCGGGATCGGTCATAGTTTCCAACAAAGAGCGTACGGAAACGGAAAACACCGTGACCAGCACCGGCAAGATGATAAAAAGGATCAGCAAGCTGGCAGCAAGGGCAAAACCAGTAGGTAAACGTTGAAATTTCATTCTATGTTAAGCAAACCTTGCAAGGCATATGGCAAGTTTTCTGGGCGGTCCACAACAACAGGTATGGTTAAGGGGTGGGCGTTTCGCCGCATAATCTCCTGCCCTTCGGGGCTAAAAAGAAAGTTTATATAGAGCGCAGC
>DMCS01000015.1:8346-11031 GCA_003445715.1 Candidatus Mesolinea sp.
AAGACGGGCTCAACTGTCGCAAAACGCTGGAAATCTAATTGCACAGTAACCTTCCCGTAAAATTCATCCATGTCTGATTCACCTAAGTTGAGGTTTGGGGGCAATACGAGCAGCTGAAAGCCATGCTGGTGTATGACACTTTCGTATTCAAAGGCGTAATCGATTTCACCGGCTTCTAATAAAGAAATAAGGGCAATGCTCGCCCCGCGTAATAAGATGTGACTTCCTTTCGTTGTTTCCAGGAGCTCCGGTACGCGGATAATTTGCATATCGCCCATATCTACCAGCCTAATTGGTGTTCGGAATTGATCTTGGACGAATTCATTAAAAATGCTGTCGTTACCGTAGACTTCTTGTGCCAACGCAAAAACCATCAATGCGCGGTAACCTACCGCGTCGAAGCGTGGATCGGAGATTCCCACCCTCACGTCCGGCCGGGAGAGGATTTTCCACCAGTTTTCGGCGTCGATCTCATCGGCATATTTGCTCCCTGGTTGGTAAGCGATGCCTAATTTATTGGCTGCCATGGAAATGTACCAATCGGCATAGGGCTGATCGGTGCCAGGGACGTTGACGGCATACATCAGCATCGGCACAAGTGATTGGTCTGCCGTGGCAACAACGTCGATCGATTCATGCAGCTCGGTGACGTGCCGCATGACTTGGATGGAGCCATGATATTCTGAGAGCACGTCAATATCCGGGTATTTAGCTTCAAAAGCTTTTTCGAGCTCATTAAAGGGCTGAATTAGGCTGCCAGCTGCAAAGACGACTAATGGTGTTTTTTCTTTTGGTTGGCAAGCAACCAGAGATAAAGCTAAAGACAGACAAATTAATCCGGAAATAAGTTTTTTCATAGCAATAAGTCATGGGTGGGTAATTTTGCTCTACCCTCCCATATATCTCAAAAGCTTACTTGAATTCTATCCTGACCAGGTCTTTTGCCCAGAACGAGCTTTCGAAACCAGGCATATAGGTGCGCAGCATTTCCTCATCCCATCCAAGCAGGCACTGCTCGCAAGCCTCCAGGTCTGCCAGTGGTACATCAACCGAGAAACCATCGCTCGCCAAGAAAGCCACCGTTGTAGCTTCTGGTTTAATGGTCACCTCCGCGAGCAATTTGCTGAAAGGTACCCCGGTTACTTCCATACTTCCCTTCTTGGGGTGTTCCACTGTTGTGTTGACCACACCTAAAGCCTCGAGATCTTCCATGCTGAGGGTTTTTTCGGCATCGACCAAGCCGGTAAAGGTCACGCTGGCGTCTGCAGGTCCTATTACCGCAGGCGTTTCACCGGCGGGGGTTTCCTCAGTAGGTGCCTCTGTAGCGGCTCCTTCGCCCTCTTGTTCAAAATTAATCACTACCTGGGCAATTCCGCCGATCATCTGCTTTTTGGTGAGATCAGAGCCCACCAAGCGCAGGGGGAAGTCATCTCCACTCAATGGCTGCCCATCTACCAGGTTGGCTATGATGATATTGTCATTACGCATGACGGTGAAGGAATCCAGGGTTACGGTGTAGCCATCCGTAGCGACCACATCTATGGTATAGCCAGCTTTGGCAAGGTCATCCCGATAGGCGTCATCTCCATGTTTGACCTCATCATCCACTCTGCCGATGAGGTAATAGAGCGGGATGCCGCTCCATACGTGGCCTTCCTCATCCGTCCAGCTTGCCATGTGGCAGTCTGGTGCCGCGCCGGATTCAAAGGTGGCGCGGTCCATCGGCTCAGAGATGGCACCGATGAATTCGACGGTCCAATCCTCAACAGCTTCTTTGAGCTTGATTTGCTTGACCCATTTCACCGACCAGTGGCCATCAACAACCTGGAGGGGCGATTCACCGATGACGACCAAACGCAGCTGTCCTTCAGAGTCTGCATCGAGCGGTTCACCATTGCGCTCGTAGGCGATAATCGTTTGCAGTTTGCCGATGGTCTCGATCTCGTCACCGGAGGAGACATCATAAGTAATGTAATTCCCCTCGAGAATTTGCGCCGGAGAGAAAGTTATCGAATAACCATCTTCGGCAATGACCTCGACGCTGCGGTCTTCACTGAGACCGCCAAGCTGCTCGAGGAGCGTTGTGACGAGCACACCTTTATAATTTTCTGGGGGTGTAATTTTCCCGGTGCTGGACATAATCCCACCCAAGCCTTCTACAGAGGGGAGTGCCTTGAGCTCTTCCATCGTGAGGGCGATGACTGTATCATCCTTGATGAGCTCAAGCACAGGTTCAGAGGGGGCAACGGTGGGGGTGGGGTTGCCCGCAGAGCAGGCTGCTAAAAAGAGCAGAAGCCCCAAGAGCAAAACAGAAACAAACTTTTTCACTTCATTCTCCTTTCCAAACGGGAGGCGCTGCCGTTTCCAGCAACACCCTTGAGCATCTGACCGCTGAGATTTGCCAGATGCTACCGCTCACCTACCCATGTGCTCTGACGAAGGCGTAGTGAGTCGAAGAATCGGGGTTATTATACACTGCGGATTGAGAATTACAGCACGAATCAAAGTTATGTAAGGGCAAAGTGATAATGTCCTAAAGGTGCAAAATAGAAATGTCCTCATTATGATGAGGAGCTATGAAATGGACACACGCAGTGTACTGCGTAATCGAAAAAACAAGTAAGGAGTTAGCCCGAAAAAGAGCGTTAAGAATGCCCTGATAATCAGTCTTTGAATCGCTTAGTT
>DMCS01000101.1:0-5279 GCA_003445715.1 Candidatus Mesolinea sp.
ATCGATTAACCAATATTTTTCAACACCCTCAATCAAATATTTTTGATACTAACCTTAGCACGTTTCCGTTTGTAAATATGGCGCGGAGAGCAGCATTAATTGTATGTTAAAATGAAGGATTGCCAATAAATTTCTTTCGGAAGCGGTTATGATGCTAGATTCATTAAATAAAGAAAATACTCTAATTGTGGGGTTGGGAAACCCCGGCTTAGCCTATCGCCATAACCGGCACAATGTTGGCTTTATGGTAGCAGAGGCGCTTGCTGAAAAAATAGACATTCCCCTAAAGAGGGTGAAGTTTAAAGCACAGATTGGCAATGGTAAGTACGAGGGGATTCCTGTAATTATTGCTAAGCCGCTCACGTTCATGAACAACTCCGGGGAGGCAGTGGCGCCATTGGTGCGTTATTTCAAAGTGCCGCTTGAGCGGCTGCTGGTAATTCACGATGATATGGATTTACCTTTGGGGACCTTGCGTATGCGCCCAAGCGGGGGCAGCGCGGGGCATAATGGCATGCTTTCCATATTTGATAAATTAGGGACCAATGCCATCCCGCGTTTACGCGTAGGAATCGGCAGGCCACCCGGAAGGATGGACCCCGCTGATTATGTTTTGCAGGATTTTCCGAAAAGTGACGAAGAACTCTTAAAAATGGTGATTGGGCAAGCATGTGAGGCTGCGCTTGCTTTTATCACCACAGGACTTGAGAAGGCGATGAATATACACAATGGCGAAGTTGGTTGATCATCCTGTTCTCAATTATGTGCGCAGCTTACCAGCTTATCAACAGCTTTTAGAGCAGCTCAAAAAGGGTGGGTTTAAAGACCAAGAGCGCTTTGGCTTAGGCTTGCCGCGTGCCTCGCGCTTGGCGATCCTTGCGGCGTTGCATGTGGATTTGCATGTACCTGTAGTGCTGCTCACCAACCGTGCCGACCGCGCGCTAGAGCTTTACGATGAGCTTGGCTTTTGGCTGCCAGAGGGAAACAACCTTTACTTCCCAGAGCCGAATCCACTTTTTTATGAAAATCTGCCTTGGTCGGAATCCGCTCGGCAAGAGCGCTTGTTGGTGCTCACCGAGCTGGCTAAATATCTAATGCCGGATGCTGAGCCTAGTGATACGCCTCCCGTGATTGTTGCACCTATCCGGGCGGTCATGACGCGGACTGTGCCGCGCCGCGATTTCTTACGCGCCTCACAAAGGATAATCCTAGGTGATCACCGCGACTTGCAGGAGCTTGTAGGCAGCTGGGTTGGTTTAGGCTACCAGTATAGCAACATTGTGGTGAAGCCCGGGCAGTTTTCTCGCCGGGGTGGTATTCTAGATATTTGGTCACCCGCGGAGGAAATGCCAGTGCGCACTGAATTTTTTGGCGAGGAGATCGACACCCTCAAACACTTCGATCCATCCACTCAGCGCACGGTGAGTGCAGTTAAGCAAACGGTTATTTTTCCCGCCTCAGAGGCTTTACCGATGGCTGCTGAAAAGAAGGGGCTCTTGTTAGATTCGCTCACTGAATTTGATATCCCATTGCTTTATGATTTTCCTTCCAGCCTAATGGATTATTTACCGAGCCAAACGTTGATCTTGTTAGATGGGGAAGAATTTATTACGGCAGCAACCAATGATATCGAAGAAGAAGCTGAGGCGCGCCTTCAGAGCTTAGTCGAACAGAAGGCTTTGCCTGAGGATTTTCCTTTACCTTACATCACTTGGTCCGAAATCGAAGATAGTTTTACCCATCACCAAGTTTTGGAATTGGGGCATACGAATGCCTTTGGCTTGCGACCTTTAGCTGCCGCCTTCGACCCAGGTCCGCGTTTTGCTGGCCGTCTGAAAGAATTTCAGGCGCATTTGCAGGAGATTGAACGCAAAGCTGAGCCATGGATTGTGGTTTCGCGCCAGGCAGCTCGGCTGCGCCAGCTTTGGCAGGAGAATCACCCGCAAGTAAGTGCTGACCAAGCTGAAGTCTTCTTTGTAGAGGGCTTTCTCTCGGGTGGTTGGGAACTTAAGTTAGCCAATGGACAAATTCACCACCTGTTGACCGATAGTGAGATCTTTGGCTGGGGACGACCTCAAGTGCGCCGGCGTCCTGCGCTTGTCTCTGAGGCACCTGAACTGGTATTTGCCGATCTCAAGCCTGGGGATTGGGTGGTGCATGTAGACTATGGCATTGGTCAATTCATTGGCTTACACCGCACGAACATAAAGGGCTCCCAGAGGGAGTATTTGACCATCCAATATAAGGATAACGACGTCCTGTATGTGCCCATTCACCAAGCTGACCGTCTCACCCGTTATATCGGCCCAGATGACCAAACTCCTGCAATTAGCCGCTTGGGCGGGATGGAATGGAATCAGACAAAGCGTAAGGTCAGCCAGGCGGTGCAAGCTGTGGCTAAAGATTTACTCGAACTCTATGCCAAGCGCCAAGTAGCTAAAGGGTTCAAGTTCAGCCAAGATAAAGACTGGCAGCGGGAGCTGGAAGCCAGCTTCCCATACATTGAAACGCCCGATCAGCTTGAAGCTATTCAAGAGGTGAAGGCTGATATGGAATCCGAACGGCCCATGGATAGGCTGCTTACCGGGGACGTGGGCTATGGCAAAACGGAAGTGGCATTGCGGGCGGCATTCAAAGCGGTTTTGGACGGTAAGCAGGTAGCAGTGCTTGTGCCTACCACGGTCTTAGCGCAGCAACACTATGATACCTTCCGGCAGCGCTTAGCGACGTTTCCGGTCAATGTAGAGATGCTTTCACGCTTTCGCAGCCCAAAGGAGCAAAATGAAATTCTTAAAAAGCTGGCTAACAAGCAAGTCGATATTGTCATTGGAACCCACCGGTTGATTTCTTCCGACGTGAAATTCAATGACCTCGGTCTCGTGATTATCGACGAGGAGCAGCGCTTTGGTGTCTCGCACAAAGAGCACCTCAAAAAACTGCGCAATACCGTCGATGTGCTTACCCTCACTGCGACGCCTATTCCCCGCACACTATACATGGCGCTGACCGGGGTGCGTGATATCTCCAATATCAACTCGGCACCAGAGGAACGCTTGCCCGTCATCACTCATATTGGTGTATATGACCCTAAACTGGTGCGGGAAGCGATCACCCGTGAAATGGACCGCGGTGGACAAGTTTTTTATGTGCACAACCGCGTACAATCCATTCCAGCGGTTTATAACCATTTGTCTAATTTGGTGCCGGAAGCGAGCATTGCCATTGCGCATGGTCAGATGCCCGAAGATGAGCTGGCAGAAGTGATGCATGCCTTTACGGATGGACGGGTTGACGTGCTGCTCTGCACCTCGATTATCGAATCTGGGCTGGATATCCCTAATGCGAATACGCTGATTGTGGATCGCGCGGATATGTTCGGGTTGGCGCAACTGTATCAACTGCGCGGGCGCGTAGGCCGGGGCGCTCAACAAGCTTTTGCTTACCTTTTCCGCAGCGCTAAGCATCAACCCACACCTGAAGGGCAGGAGCGCTTGGAGGTGCTGGCTGAAAACGTGCAACTTGGGGCAGGATATACCATTGCGATGCGGGACTTGGAGATGCGTGGGGCGGGAGACCTGCTCGGTACACGTCAATCAGGTTACATCGCTGCCGTGGGCTTTCAGCTGTATACGAGGCTGCTTTCGCAAGCAGTGCGGGCTTTGCGGGCTGAGGCTGGTTTGCCACCAGAAACAGGGGCTGAGAGCGGCTTGCCGTGGCTAGATGACCCCAGCCTGAGTATCAATGTAGAGCTGCCATTAGCAAGTGAGATCCCTTCCAGTTATATTCCGGACCAAGATTTACGGCTTTCACTCTATCGGCGCATTGCTTCCATCCGCAGCGAAGAAGAGCTCGTCTCTACTGAAATTGAGTTTGCCGATCGCTTTGGGGAGCCGCCACAAGCTGTGAGAAATCTGTTTTACCAGATGAAAGTAAAACTCTTGGCTGGAAAAGCTGGCTTGGAGGCGATCAACATGCTGCGTAACCAAATCGTATTGAGCTACCCGGAATTGCCGCAAGGAATGAGGCAGCGCCGCTTGCGGGAGATTGATCCAGTTGCCAGGGCAGGTAAAAACGCCTATTGGATTAATTTTGCCAACTTAGCAGATGAGGATTGGCAAGAAGTCCTCGTGCGCGTCTTGCACAAGCTGGCAAATGAGGCTCAATAAGCCCATTTGAACCCTATGATATACTGCACGTTACTTGACTGTAAATCGTACTCGTCCGATGGAAAGCTTTCTAAATAAAATCAATCGCAAAACCTGGCGGATTGCAGCCATCGTGCTGGTGGTACTCGGCATCAGCCTCATACTTCTGCAATTTTATGGACAATATACGCTCATCGTGAACGGCAAACCGCAGCAGCTGCGTACCTTTGCCCTCACGCCAAGGCAAGTGTTGCACGCCGCTGGCTTGAGCGTGCAGCCAGAGGATCGTATTTTGCCTGAGGCGGATAAGCTTAACCTGACACAGCGGACTATCATTTTGAACCAAGCAGCGCCTATCCAAATTGCACAGGGCGAAAATATCATAACACTGCAAACTGCTGAGCGCATTCCAGCGAACCTTTTGGCTGAGCTAGGAATCGTGCTTTTCCCAGAGGATCGGATCCTCAGGAATGGAAGCGAGATTGCCTGGGACGAGCCTTTGCAGGCAGGCGTGCCTCTCTTGGTGCAATTCCAACCAGCCCATAGAATTAACCTTAAAGTGGATGGTCAAGAGATGGTGCTTTTTACGCAACAACGCACGCTTGGGGCAGCCCTTTGGGAGGCGGGGATTTACCTGCGAGCCGAAGACAGGCTCTCACTGCCACAGGAAACAGTGCTCAGAAGTACGACGGAACTCAGCGTGAAGAAAGCCAGCCCAGTATCTGTGGCTTATGCTGGTAAACAAATATCAGGCTTAAGCGCTGCTGAAACCGTGGGTGAAGCTCTCGCCGAGATTGGCATACCCCTACAAAATCTGGACTATACCATCCCTGCGGAAAATGAACCTCTGCCTGCAGATGGATCGATTCGCTTGGTACAGGTGCGGGAGGAAATCCAATTAGAAAAAGAGGAGACCGCTTATCAAAACACGTATGTGGAAGACCCTAATGCCGAGTTGGATACTATCTCAGTGATTGAGCCAGGGCAGGTGGGTTTGGTCGTAACCCGCACGCGTGTGCGCTTGGAAGACGGCAAGGAAGTTGCCAGTTTTACTGAAGGACCTTGGAAAGCAAGTGACCCGCAGGATGGCGTTTTGGGGCGTGGGACGAAAGTGGTGGTGCGCACAGAGACTAT
>DMCS01000101.1:5348-11877 GCA_003445715.1 Candidatus Mesolinea sp.
AGATTTGGGCGGCGATAAGAACACGGCTTCGGGCTTGACTTTGACGAAAGGCATTATCGCTGTGCGCACTTCGTGGTATAGCGTGATGCAGTTCCAGCCAGTGTATGTACCTGGCTATGGCCGTGGCATTATTGCTGATATTGGCGGCGGCATTGACGGGCGTTATTGGATTGACTTAGGCTACGATGACAGCAACTATGTCGGTTGGCATTATTGGACTACCCTCTACTTCCTCACGCCCGTGCCAGCCTATATTCCCACGGTGCTGCCATGAGCCTGCGCTACCTGGATATTTTCCCATTAATCCAAAAATACCAGGTGAAGCCCAAAAAATCTTTGGGGCAGAACTTCCTGGTTGACCCGAACGGTCTGAACAAAGTACTGCAGGCGGCAAAAGTCAGCTCAGACGACACTGTGCTTGAGATTGGTGCCGGGCTTGGCAGCCTCACCTATCTTCTAGCGCAGCAATCCCGCCAGGTGGTTGCTGTGGAGCTGGATCCCCGCCTCATTGCGCCGCTGCGAGAGGCGCTGGCTGGCTTTACCAATGTTACTATTTGCGAGGGGGACATGCTCAAACTCTCCCCCGATGTCCTAATAGACGCTGAGCGTTATGTGGTAGTGGCTAATATCCCCTACTATATTACTTCAGCGCTCATTCGGCATTTATTGGAGGCTGAACATAAGCCAACGCGTATGGTGCTGACTGTGCAAGAAGAAGTGGCAGAGCGCATTCTAGCGCGGGATGGCAAAATGAGCCTGTTAGCGCTTTCGGTGCAAGTGTATGGCAAGCCTGAGCTCCAAGCGCGCATCCCTGCTGGCTGCTTTTTTCCGCCGCCAAAGGTGGATTCCGCTGTGCTTTCGATTGAGCTTTATGTTGAACCGCTTATACCCGTTGATTCCCTTGATATGTTTTTTGAGTTGGTACATGCTGGCTTCTCGCAGAAACGTAAGACTCTGCGCAATACGTTGGCAGCTGGCCTTGGCAAAAGCCCTGCTTGGGTAGAAACGCTTCTGGTAGCAGCCGGGATTGACCCCCAACGCCGCGCGGAAACGCTCAGCATGCAGGAATGGAAACAGCTCGTCGAAGCTTACCAACAACTATCATGAAACCAGCTGCTCCTGATGAAGCAGCTGATCTACCAAGTATTTTTAGAAGAACAGCAACGAAAGGCCGCTGGTCGTAAGGTACTTAATCATCGCAGCAATAGCTAAGATGTAAGGAACGAGTTTACATAAAGCAATCAAGACAACTACCGCAACTATTACAATGACCCAAACAGTAGAGCCGTCCTTTTTCTTTGTGTCTGAAGAGCTGCCTGAGGGTTTCCCATTCACATTTGATTCATAAGGCTGGCTGGTGCTTTGCGCGGTAGGCTTTCCGGACGACGAAGAATTTTCGGAGGGTTCTTCTGACTTATCAACATTGTTCTCTAGATTTGTGTCCATTACGCTCCTTTCAGCGATCTGTTATTATTGTATAGATAACCTTTCTACCTTTCTAAAAGAATTCAATTGCGCCAGCTGGGTTCCTTAGTCGTTTTTATAAGATTTATATGAACGGCAACAAGATCAGTGCGCCTTTGAATAGGCTGATGACCCCGCCCAGAACAAGTATCACAGGGCAAAGCACACAAAGCGCTAACACCAGGAGGACAATCAGCACGATAGCCCAAACGGGAAAACTATCATTCTTCTTGGATGTTTCCGCTGTGCGGGTGGGTTCGGTAATCACCACGGTTTCTGGAGGTGTACTCGTGCTCTGACCGGCAGGCTGTTCAGAGCCCGGGGAATAGAGCTCGCCATACCAGCGGCTAGAGTCATCCGAACCTGAACTTTGAGGAGAGCCCCACCGATCAGTTTCTTGAGGTTTTTCGGGCAGATTATTGTTGTTTGCTAAGTTATCGTCCATCGTTTCCTTTCAGCACACTTTACTTTTTCTCATTATATGAGCAATCCCGCCCTTTGACCATAGAAAATCTACTGAAAAAGGTATAATTTGGCTCAAACAAGATTTGAGGAGGCAAACGTGAAAAATTTGTGGAAAGAATTTCAAAACTTCATCCTGCGTGGGAATGCTATCGATTTGGCTGTAGGTGTGATCATCGGTGCTGCTTTTGGATCCGTAATCACCAGCTTGGTCAACGACATTATCATGCCTCCAATTGGCTTGTTACTCGGCAAGGTTGATTTTTCGGATTTATATGTTCATCTTAATCCAAGCGTTGTTCCGTTGGCGCCGCGCACGCCTTTAGCAGTAGCCAAAGAGCAAGGTGCAGTTGTTTTGGCATATGGCAATTTCATAACCACACTGTTGAATTTCCTCATCGTGGCGCTGTGTATTTTTTTGGCTATCCGGGGGATTAATCAACTTCAAGCGGTAGCTTCCAAGCGAGAAACGCTTCAAGAAACAGAAAAAGAGGAACCAACGGAGAAACTTTGTCCTTTTTGCCAGCTTTCTATCCCCGTCCAAGCTATCCGCTGCCCGCACTGCACTTCCCAGCTGGAAGCTTAATTATCACGCGGGGGCTATCCTGCTCACTGAAGGCGAGCGCGCTGTGACCAACTTCATCTACTTTGGGGATAACCTGCCCATCCTGGAAAACCTGCCGACCGAGTCGGTCGACTTGATTTACATCGACCCTCCGTTCAACACAGGTAAGATGCAATCACGCCGCCAGTTGAAGACGACGCAAGCGGATGATGGGGACCGCATCGGGTTTGGAGATCGGCTTTATAACACCGAAGTGCTCTCTGAGAGGGGTTACCGTGACATTTTCAGCGATTACGAAGCTTTCTTGGAGCCGCGCTTACGCCAAGCTTACCGATTGCTCAAACCCCATGGCAGCCTTTACTTTCACATTGACTACCGCGAAGTGCATTACTGCAAAGTATTGCTCGATCAGATTTTTGGCCGCGAAAATTTCCTCAACGAAATCATCTGGGCGTACGATTTTGGCGGGCGGGCTAAAAACCGCTGGCCAGCCAAACACGATAATATCCTCTTTTATGTGAAGGACCACCATAACTATGTCTTCAATCGCGAAGCGATTGACCGTATCCCTTATTTGGCACCAGGTTTAGTAGGCGCGGAAAAAGCCCGCCGGGGCAAGCTCCCTACGGATACCTGGTGGCATACTATCGTCGGGACGAACAGCCGCGAAAAGACCGGCTACCCCACGCAAAAGCCAGTGGCGATCTTGGAACGCATCATCCGGGCGTCTTCCAATCCGGGTGACATCGTGCTAGATTTCTTTGCCGGCAGCGGCACGACCGGTCAAGCTTGCCTAAATCTTAACCGTCAATTTATTCTTATCGATAACAATCCACAGGCATTTGCCGTTATGCAAACCCGTTTTGCTCATATCCCGGATATTATTTGGATTGGTGAGTAATACTTTGAGCGAAGAAATCTACTTACCCATTCTTGATTTTGACCCCAATCCTCTTGCGATTATCAATCCCCCCCAGAATTTGGATGGAGTGGATATGCCTAAGCATGTGGTGATTTGTTTTTTCCGCGAAGTGATCGAAAATGTGGTGCATACGCATAATGCAGAGGTTATCACGCAGCTGCATTCGGAAAACGGAGCGCATCCCGTCTATTCAATAGACTTGCAAGGGAGACGGTTGGCTTTCTTCCACCCCAGTGTAGGAGCACCATTAGCTGCCGGCTTGATGGACGAAGTGATTGCCTTGGGAGCGAAGCATATTATTGCCTGCGGTGGCTGCGGGGTCTTGGATAAAGATATTGGCGTGTGGCATATCTTGGTGCCCGAAGCAGCCCTGCGCGATGAAGGCACGTCTTACCACTATCTGCCGCCTAGTGCAGAAGTGACAGCCGATGCAGCCGCTTTGGCTTCAATCGAGGCTGTGCTCGATGCCCACCAAATTCCCTATCTACGCACGAAAACCTGGTCCACAGATGGTTACTACCGTGAAACGCCCCGACGCGTGCAGAAATTCCGTGAGATGGGCTGCTTAGCGGTCGAAATGGAAGCTGCAGCTTTTATGGCTGTGGCGCAGTTCCGCGGCGTGCAATTTGGGCAGCTACTCTATGGGGGCGATGTGGTGCATTCTGATGGCTGGGATTTCCGCGGTTGGAACAACCGCACCGATATCCGCGAGCAGTTGTTTTGGCTCGCTGCTGAAGCTTGTTTGAATATGGAATAACCTGGAGATTAAATGCCTGATTATGCTGAACTTACTCTGCCATATTTACTAAACCGCCATGATCCGCTGGTTAATGGCGCGAGGGATTTTGTGTTGCCCGATTACAACGGCTATGGCCTCAGCAGCATCCCTGCCACGGTAAGCGCGCTGCTGGGCGGGCCGCAGCTGCAAACAGCCGGCTTGGCACCCCAAATTGTGGAGCGCTTGGGCCAGTGCTATCGAAATATAGTTTTAATTTTGGTGGACGCTCTGGGTTATGATCATCTGCAGCACTTAATGGCGCAAGGTTATGCTGAGTTTTGGCGGGAAAATTTGCCCCTGGCGAGCCTATTCCCGCTCACGAGTATCAGCCCGAGCACCACAGCCACGGCACTCACCACCCTTTGGACGGGCACAGAACCCGCCACACATGGCTATATTGGTTATGAGATGTGGCTCAAGGAATACAGCATGACCATCAACTCCATCCTGCATTGCCCTACTAGTTTTATAGGCGATAATGGCAGCTTGATGCGCGCGGGTTTTATCCCAGAACAATTTTTGGGTTTACCAACCATAGGCGAGCAGCTTTCAGCGGCGAGCATCACAAGCCATGCTTTTTTACCCTATACGATTGCTAACTCGGGCCTTTCGCGCATGCACCTGCAAGGCACTCATTTTCACGGGTTTGTAGCGGAAAGTGATTTGTGGGCGGACCTGCACGACTTGCTCAACCTGCATTGTGGAAACCCGCGTTTTCTTTACGTCTATTGGCCTACCTTGGATACCCTCATTCATCGTTATGGACCAGATGACATGCGCATAGCTACTCATTTTGCCGAATTTAGCCGTACTTTGGCTGAAAATTTCCTCTCTGGGCTGGAACAAAGTGCTTGTGAAAGCACCCTCTTGCTTTTGACTGCTGATCATGGTGCGGTTGCAACCCCGCCTGATGAAAAATACAACCTGAACACTCATCCAGAGCTCTTGCACATGCTGCGTATTCTGCCGACTTGCGAAAGCCGGCTGCCGTTCCTGTTCCTCAAGCCTGGCACAGAGGCAGCTGTCCGCGTGTACTTTGCTCAGGCTTGGCCTGGAGAATTTACACTTATCACTGGCAGGGAGGCACTTTCGGCACAGCTCTTTGGGCAGAGACCAGAAAACCCTGCATTAAATGATCGGATTGGCGACTTGGTAGCCCTGCCGCACAACAATGCTTATCTCTGGTGGCCTAACCATATTAATATGATGCAAGGGCGGCATGGCGGCCTAAGTCGGCTGGAAATGCTCATCCCGCTTTATGCTTTACCCTTGGGTGGGCTCAGGCATTAAAACGTGAGGTCTGCAGTACTGGCCAGATGATCTCACGGTAGCCGTAAGAATTGACAACTAAAGTTTCGCCAAATTGTGTTTTCCATGGCAGGAGGGGGTTATAGAGATGGATATGCCCATGAAGATGAAGCTTAGGCTTAAACACACTAATCAGCCAGCGAAAGGCAGCTACGCCGCGGTGCGGGTAGTCTTTATCATCTTGAATATGCAACGGGGCGCTATGGCTCACAAAAATATCTAAATAGCGGTTATAAACTATTTTGTTTAAAAGGAATCTGGGCGCCATCAAAAGTACCATGCGCCACATCGCAGCAGGCGAGTATTGGTATTTCTGCCCAGAATAACGCAATGAACCTTCGATGCCAGCGACGAGCAAGTTGAAATCTTGGTTGTAGATTACGTGGCGATGCAGGTTAATTGCTCCCCAGGGATTGGCACGCAATTGACCGCTGTTATCGAGGAGTTCTGTAACATGGTTGCCGTGCACATAATATAAGGGCACGTTTAACATCGTGATGACGTACTCCAAATAATAATAGGGCAGATCACCACAGCTGATGACTAGATCGACCTCGTTGAAGCGTTCTTTGATGCGGGAATTGTAAATTGCAGGTAGTTCAACGTCGCTGAGGCTGAGGATCTTGGTCATGGCAGCTTTTAATCCCGAGCGACTGCCACTGCCATAGCCATTCCGCCGTCATGGGAGATTGAAACTGCCCACTCAGAGAGATGGCGGGCAGCAGCGACTTCAGCAGCTGCGCCATGCAAACGCACTTCAGGCTCTCCGCTGTGAGCATGGATAATTTCGATATCTTGCCAGCGGACCTTACCAATGCCGGTACCTAAAGCCTTAGCAACAGCTTCTTTGGCGGCAAATACGCCCGCCAGCGCCTCAGTACTGCTTTGCAGCTGCGCTTGCTCCAAGGGGGTATAGACCCGCTGAATAAAACGCGCCCGGATGGCAGGATTGACCTCATCAAGCCGCTTAATCTCGACCGCATCAATGCCGCATTTAATCATATGATTGGCTTTCCGGCTGAGGTAATCA
>DMCS01000103.1:0-3396 GCA_003445715.1 Candidatus Mesolinea sp.
TGAAAGCATCTAAGCGGGAAACTTGCCTCAAGATTAGATCTCTATAATCCCGTAAAGGGAGTAAGATCGCAGGTAGACTACCTGCTTGATAGGCAGTATGTGTAAGCGCAGTAATGCGTTGAGCTAAACTGTACTAATGATCGAGAGCTTCCAACGTGATGCGGAGAACTCAATGCTTTTTTAAGGCTTTGCCTGCAAATGTTATTCAACTTCTTTTAGAAAATCGTCTCTTGGTGATTGGAGCGGCGAAGGTACACCCGGTAACATCCCGAACCCGGAAGTTAAGGTCGCCAGCGCTGATGGTACTTGGGGGGCAGCCCCCTGGGAGAGTAGGTCATTGCCAAGAGACTTTTCATTTAAATCTACCGTTATGCCTCAAAATAAAATCTAACTATAGTGGCCATCATTTTTGATGGCTTTTTGATTTAATTATTTTGTGAGGGCAGCCCCACTCCCTGCGGTCGGAGGCAGGTCATTGCCAAGAGACTTTTCATTTAAATCAGAGCCACAGTTTTAGGTGGCTTTTTGATATAATTATTTGACGAGGGCAGCCCCACTCCCTGCGGTCGGAGGCAGGTCTATGCCAGTGAGACTTTTCATTTAAATCAGAGCCACAGTTTTTGGTGGTTTTTTGATATAATTATTCGACGAGGGCAGCCCCACTCCCTGCGGTCGGAGGCAGGTCTGTGCCAAGAGACTTTTCATTTAAATCAGAGCCACAGTTTTTGGTGGCTTTTTGATTTAATTATTTTGTGAGGGCAGCCCCACTCCCTGCGGTCGGAGGCAGATCTGTGCCAGTGAGACTTTTCATTTAATCATAAAACCGCCGATAATTCAGCGGTTTTTTTGTTCCTGATAATCTCAAACTTGCGCGGTCAGCTATTATTGTGCTTTATGGGTGTTACTCATTAGGTGGCAGGTGTCATTGAGGCTGAGCAGTGAGTAACGCCCATTGACTTCAGCGCGGATCAGGTTGAGTGCACAGGTATCCTGCCCAATGTACCAGAAACAGTCATCGGGGATGTCTACGGTTTCCATGATGAGAACGCGATTGATAACTGTATGCCCGACCAAAACGACCGTTTTGCCGGCATGACGTGCGGAGAGCTCTTTTAATGCCTGACGGGCACGCACGTGCATCTCTGCTATGCTTTCGCCGCCAGGAATAGTGGTCTCGCCTGGATGGTAGATCCACTTATCCAATTCATCAGGCCAGCGCTGCTTTACCTCATCGAATGGAAGCCCAGTCCACTGCCCAAAGTCGATATCGATAATGCTTTGGTGAGGGATGGGAGTGAGCTGGCAGCTCTCGCCGATGATCTGCGCAGTCTGCATGGCGCGTTTGATTGGGCTGGCATACAGTGCGGCTGGATGCCAGCCCTGAGCTATGCGCGCAGCAACGGCCTGGGCTTGCGCCAAACCAGTTTCATTAAGCGGCACATTCGTCCGCCCGCGAAACGTGTTAGCCACGTTCGATGCTGTTTCTCCATGACGGACGAGGATAAAAGTGCAAGGGGCTTCTAATGTGGGTGTTTGTTCAGTTTCAGGCATTTATTTTCTCCCTATTTCCAAAACATTGTGGAGAATCTTACCACAGCATGCTATAAACTCTAATTCTGGCGGCGATTATTACGAATCAAGCCCAGAAAAAATTGGCGATCACTTGATAAACGTCTCTGCATTGCCATGAATTATTAAGCTTGTTTATGGAGTTATAAGCATGTTGGTTGGGTTTATGGATGTGCAGGATTTAGCGTGGACCAATCAACCCAGCGCCAACGACTAGCTCGTGAATCTGCTTAGTAGTAGCGTGCCGCTTTTCCATCGTGATTTCTAAGGTCAGCTCCTCGATGAGCTCTGCAGTGGTATCCTTAGCCTGTTCTAATGTCTGGTACCGATAGGTATTTTCAGCCGCAGCGGTTTCCAATAATAATTCATAAAATTTTATTGCAATCAAGTGGCGCTCGATCTTTTCAAGGATACTCTCTGGGTCCCCCTCAATGATTGGTTCGGGCCAAGGGATAGGCGGGGCTTCTGGGTGTGTTTCTACCGGAAGCTTCTCATATGGCAGTAAGCGGGTAATCTCTGGTTGGTAGCCGGACCCATTTTTGCGTGGGCGGTAGGAAAAGACATCCAAGCTGGCTAACTCTCCCATTTCGAATTCTTTCAGCCAAGTGCGCATCATTTGATTAGCTTTGGCTTCATCCGGCAGGGAGCCGGATATCAGCGGTTCAAAGGCGGTGTAGGCAATTTGCTCTGCTTGCAGCTTGGTCTGCAGACGCGCACCAAACGCCCAAATCTCTAAGGTGCTATTTGGTGTCTGCAATCTTTGGATTATCTCTTTGCTATTGTTAGCTAAATTGCGATTAAACGCCCCGCAAATGCCCCTAACACTGCCTAAGATGAGCAGTAATGCTTTTTGCGGCTTGGTTTTTTGAAAATCAGGGTCGGTTTCTTCTTTCACGCTCTTCTTTTGCTGGGGAGCAGATAGATGAACCAGCTGCTGCGCAATAGATGTGAAGCGTATGGCATAATTTTCTACACTGCGCAAGCGTTTTTGCGTCATTTGCATGGAACTGAGCGAAAGCACGCGCAAGGCATTCAAGAGAGGCTCGATAGCTTCTAGGTTTGCCAGCCGAGCGGTTGCTCGTTCAAGAGTTTCGGACATTCAAACTCCTCAAGAAAGCTCGAATTGGTCTAAGGACCAAATGAAGATGACCACACCGCCGTGTGTTTGCACGTCATCGGGGGAAATCTTGTTGGTTTCCCCACCTTTGAGGCCGAAGCCGTGATGCAGTCGCTGATTTTGCTTTTGGCTGCTGGTCTTAATCACCTCCAAAATTTTCGGCACTTCAGAATCTTTCACCGCTATGAGCATAGTAAGCTGGCTTTGCCGTAGCATGCCCCCGCGTGTTTCATAGAACGTGGCTGAAAAGCCAGCATGAACAAGATCTGAGAGCAAAGTTTCACCATATTTCTTAGGAATAACCGCCATTACCATTTTCATGCTGTTTGGGTCCGTTTCTCCGCCCATTCAGAAGCGAATTGGGTCAGAACCTGATTAAGTTGTGTTTCAATATCTTTAGTAAAATCGCGTTTGGTATGAAGCTCATCTAAGGTTTGGGGAGCCTCATTACGCAATTGCTCGAGCATATCCTTGATGAACTCAGGGATATCTTCTTCCGCAACTTCTTCTAAGAAGCCGTGCGTAAAGGCATAGAACATGAGGGATTGGTCGATTATCCCCACCGGTTGATTTGGTCCTTGGTTTAATAATCTATGAAGCTTTCTTCCATGTTCAATCTGGCGCCGGGTTACTTCGCCCACATCAGTGCCGAAGCGGGCAAAGTGAGCTACCTCTTCGTATTGAGAAAGCTCCAATTTTAGCGCGCTGGA
>DMCS01000103.1:3560-15447 GCA_003445715.1 Candidatus Mesolinea sp.
GAAATAAGATTGGTCACGATATAGCTAGAAATGTTCCCACGTTGCGTAGTGACGATAGGCAAAGCAGTGATACTCTTTCCGCCGTGTTCCTCGTTTAGACGACACGCCCGTTCTAATAGACGCGAATGCAGGTAGAAAATATCGCCCGGATAGGCTTCGCGACCAGGTGGACGCCGCAGCAGGAGACTAATTTCGCGATAGGTGTCGGCATGCTTTGAGAGGTCGTCATAAACAATGAGCACATCTCTCCCGGAATCCATATAAAACTCGGCTAGGGTTACCCCAGTATATGGAGCGAGGTAACGCAATGCCGGCGGGTCATCTGGGCTGGCAACAATTACAGTTGTCTTGGGCATGACGCCGCCCTTTTCCAGGATTTCTAAGGCGTTCAAAACGGATGCCTTTTTCTGTCCAATAGAAACATAGATGCAATCAACGTTTGATTCCCGTTGTTGTAAGATGGTATCCAAAGCTAAGGTCGTCTTACCGATTTGGCGGTCACCTACGATCAACTCGCGTTGGCCACGCCCCAAGGGGAAGAGAGCATCGATGACCTTTGTACCCGTATAGAGAGGCGTATCCACAGGTGCACGCTCGGTAACACCCGGGGCAACTTTTTCAATCGATCGATACTCCGAAGGAACAATTTGGGCATCGTTCATGATCGGGTTTCCTAGGGGATCAATCACACGTCCTAAAAATTGAAAGCCCACCGGCACATTCAAACGCTGGCCGGTGGCTTCTGCTAAGTCACCGCCCTGGATGCCCAAGTCAGGGCCGAGTAAAAGCACGTCTACATACTTTTGGTCCAAACTCAAGACCATGCCCTGAATCCCATTGGGGAAATTGACCAACTCTTCTAAGCTCGCATCGGGAAGCCCGCTTAGGGTGGCAACACCATTGCCAATGTATTGGACTGTGCCAACGCTGCGAAATAACAGCTTAGGTGAGATTGATTTACTCGCCTCAATTAAAATCTGTAAAAATTTGGGGATGTCTCCATAAACTTGAATAGGCTCACCAAGGCCTTCCACATGGGATTTGACCTCGGTAACGAACACGTCAGTGGGAATATTCAATGGGAGGTCTTTCTCCAGCTTTTCGGCGAACGCTTGAAGCAGATTATCTTTCTCCGATGGCATGCTCATGCGACTCCCTGCTCAGTTGTTCTAAAATTTTGTTGACCTCG
Source organism: Candidatus Mesolinea sp. (assembly GCA_003445715.1). Taxonomy (GTDB): domain Bacteria; phylum Chloroflexota; class Anaerolineae; order Anaerolineales; family Anaerolineaceae; genus Mesolinea. The sequence goes on from DMCS01000103.1 coordinate 4,750, forward strand.
GTGCGTAAACTCTCCACATTGGTGAGGACTGAGTTATCGAGTACAAAGTCTCCTACGCGGGCACGAACGCCAGCAATGAGGCGGGGTTCCACTTCAACATTGATTTCGACGTCTTTATCAGCCAGAGCGCTAAAGGTGTTATAGAGCTTAGATTGCTGTTCGATAGTCAGTGGCCGCACGACGGTTAAATCAATAATCGGCATTTGTTCTTCTAAGGAACCCCGGATGGTATTTAGCCTTTGGACATCATCTTCGCCTAGGTTCCAGATGCTGGCGGTGAGGTCATCTATTAAGATGTCGTTCACCTGAGGAGGTATGACCTGTTGCAGAATTTCCCCGGTAACTTGAAGGATGGTATCGGTGAAAACCTGCCTATTTTTGTTTAGTTCAGCACGTTGTTCCTGCCTGGCTTGCTTAATGGCGTCTGCCATGATTTGCGCGGCTTCTTCATACGTTGCTTGCAGGAGCTCTTCTTGCCTAGCTCTGCTCTTTTCGTAAGCCTCTTGCAAGATTTGTTCAATCTCCTCGTCCAAATGGCTCAAGCGCCGGTTGATCTCCTCAAGTTTACGCGCAGCTTCTTCACGGTCTTCTTCAAGTTCTCTCAGCAATTCGGCTTTTTCTTTTGCCCGCCGATCTGCATTCCTGGCCATTGGTTTGAAGACCAGGTAATAGAGCGCAACCGTGATGATAATAAAATTTATTATCTCCCAACCGATTGTGTCGAGAAAGATATCCAGCATCGTTTATCCACCAAAGAATCGTGTAATCAGAGGGTTAGCAAATAGCAATATCATGACCACGAGGAGCTGGAAGATAACGCCGGTTTCAACCAAAGCCATGGCGATGATCATGGTTGTCCTCAATTCCCCTGCGGCTTCCGGTTGTCGTGCGATGCCCTCGACGGCTTTGGTGGCTATCTTGCCTTCCCAGGTCTCCGGTACGATCACCCCGACCATAATTACAATACCCGAGGTGATAATACTTACAATGGTTACTAAGACTTCTGGACTAAGATTCATTTGCTAATTCCTTTCGTTTTTCTTTAATTTGTTTTTTTTGATTCTTTCTTAGAACTTTCCTCTTTATGGATTGCGACTGCAGAACCAATATAGAGAGAAGCTAAAATGGTAAATACATAGGCTTGTAAAATACCCGTGAAAAGGCCCAAACCAGCCACGGCTACGGGTACAAACATAGGAATGATAGATAAAACGATGGCAAAAATCAAGTCGCCACCTAAGATATTGCCAAAAAGACGCAAAGCTAATGAAATTGTGCGGCTAAATTGGCTGATAATTTCAAGCGGGAACAAGAAGATTGGTGTTGCAAATTCCTTGAGATAACCCAGGAAGCCCTTCTTTCTGATTCCGTAATAATGAACCGCAAGAAACACGATGAGAGCTAATGCAATGGTTGTATTTATATCGGATGTTGGGGATTTTACCCCTGGGATGATCGAAGCAGCGCTGGAGAAAAAGATAAAAACCATGAAGGATCCCAAAATTGGAATGTAGGGATTGAGGTTTTCCTCATCTAAAACGCTGCTAATAACCCCGATGATAGCGTCAAGCAATGTTGCTAACAGATTGGGTTTAATCTTTTCGATCAAGATAACGCCCAAGATGATAATTACCATAACCAGCCACGTGTATACGACAGTGTCTCTTACTGGAATTCCTAACAAATAAAATACAATCGGGTGTTCAGTTATTTCCATAAATGCGACTTATTCCTTTCCGTCAGGTTCACTTGGGCGATTAGCCATTTTATTCATCCGTATGACCTGCCAAAAATGTGCTGCGGTTAAGCTAAAGACAAAACAGAGGGCGTAGAGAATGCCTGCGTTGACAAAAATATATAAAAGAACAATCAAAAGAACCCACCGTAAAAGGTTCATGAGGACAGTCGGAAGGATTTTTCGTGAGGAGGCTTGACCGGTCCTCAATTCCACGTTCTGCCGGATGATGCGTATAGAAAATAATGACCATCCTATGCCCAAAGCACAGCTCAGGATGATTAAACCCATTTTTGCGATCACATCATTCATATGTGTTTATTCTCTTGTTCATTGTAAATTTCTTGTTCCCTTTTTTGCTTGCGTTCTTCTTCTCTTTTCTTCTCCAATTCGTTTTGCATAATTTCAAATTCTTCGCTGATAAACCTGAGAACGCTAAGTACAGCCAGAAGAACACCCAAGCCCAGAAATGTCAGGGTGAAATAAGTGCCTGTGTTAAGGTGCTTATCGATAAAAAAGCCAATGAGTGGTCCAACACCAATCGGAATGGCGATTTCCCATCCGAGTGAGGAAGCCCTTAAATCTCGACCTGTGAGCATAGGTTTTTTTTGATATTTTTTTTGGATTGCCTCGCCTGGGGCACTATTCTCCTCAGGTCTTGGCAATTCCGCATCTGACAGGTGCTCATTTGTTTCATTTTGCATTGGTAGTGTCAGTGTGTTGTCAAAATGCTCACAATGTTATCCCTAATGGTTAATACACCCTCGTTAATGTAAACCGATTTCTTGCCCTCCTCATCATTATAAAACAGTAAACCGTCCGCTGTTGCGCCAATCAGAGGCGCATGCCCGGGTAAAATTCCGATTGACGACCCATCTTCTAAGAGCACTTTTATGCTGTGAATGTTTTCCAGCTCCAAGACGGTGCCGGCAACGCTCAAGACCTCAACACGGAGAAGATTAGGTTTCACGGAATTCATCTTATTTTACTCAGCCTGTTCTCTTTCCATAGCTTTAGCTTTTGCAATCACTTCGTCTATTTTCCCAGACATATAAAAAGCTTGCTCAGGCAGATCATCAAATTCACCGGATAAAATCCTTGCAAAACCATCAATGGTATCTTCCACAGGGACATATCTGCCTTCCTGCCCAACATAAGCTCCTGCAGTGAAAAATGGCTGGGTCAAGAAGCGCTGGATTCGTCTTGCTCGGATCACAACTTGCTGATCGCTCTGGGAGAGCTCTTCCATGCCTAAAATGGCGATAAGGTCCTGCAACTCCTCATAGCGGGCTAAAGTCGCCTTCACTTGAGTGGCAGTCTCATAATGCTTTCGACCAACGATCTCAGGTTTGAGCAGCGTGGAGCTCGATTGCAGCGGGTCGATGGCGGGATATAAGCCCAGAGAGAATATGCGCCGGGAAAGCACTGAAATCGCATCCAGATGCGAAAAGGTCGCAGTAATTGCTGGATCGGTGACGTCATCAGCAGGAATATAGACAGCTTGCACAGAGGTCATGCTCGAGCCGCTCGTTGAGGTAATGCGTTCTTGCAACAGTCCCATTTCCGAGTCTAAAGTAGCTTGGTAGCCTAATTCACTGGGCAGCCTGCCCAAAAGTGTGGAAACTTCTGAGCCAGCCTGGATGAAGCGGTAAATGTTATCGATAAAGATAAGGACGGGGTACCTGGCTTGATCGCGGAAATATTCCGCCATGGTCAGAGCCGTAAAAGGAACACGCATTCGAGCGCCTGGAGGTTCATTCATTTGGCCAAAAGCCAAAATGGTGCGGTTGAGCAACCCAGAATTTTTCATCTCGAGCCAAAGCTCGTTACCTTCACGGCTGCGTTCACCCACACCAGCAAACACGACAATCCCAGATTGCATGGTGATGGTGTTGTTCATCAGCTCGAGCATCAAAACCGTCTTACCCACGCCTGCACCGCCAAAAAGGCCAACCTTTCCGCCTTTAGGGTAGGGGGTGAGTAAGTCGATTGCTTTGACACCGGTGGTCGTAATCTCTTTGGAGGCAATCTGTGTTTTTAGGTCTGGTGGTTCGTGATGAATGGGCAAAAGTTTGCTGGCTTCAATGGGAGGTAGGTCATCGATGGTCTCACCCAAGACATTGAAGAGTCTACCAAGCGTTTTTTCACCCACAGGAACTTTTATTGGCTCTCCTAAATCTGTGGCTATCAGACCGCGTCTCAATCCAGCTGTGGGTCCCATCGCTACGGCGCGTACGACGGTCGGCTTTACGTGTTCTTGAATTTCTAAGATAACGTTGTTGCCATCCGGACGTTTAACCAAGAGAGCGTTGTGAATGGAGGGTAAATTCCCTGAGGGGAACTCCACATCGACAACAACGCCGACCAGTCGGGTTATCGTTCCTTGATTGAGTCTTGAGGCTTCTTGAGTTTCGGTCATAAACGTTTTCCTAATTGTAATAAAGCAATAACTCACCTATTATACCAAAAGCTTTCACTAAATCCTTTTTCTATCCAAATTATTAATAAAAATCTGATGCTTGTTGTGAACATGTAAACCTTCTGCTGCATTGCGCTGATTGGTAACTTGGCACGCTTCGAGCACAATTTTTTCTGGAAATTGATTCCGCTTTGCTGATATTGCTCTACTTTGGCGGGCTGGCACTACTCTATACCCGCGGGATTGCCCCCTGAGTGTGTGTTTCTATGGATGCAGAATTGGAGAGTAACCCACGCTTTAGCTTCAGACCGCTTGGCTGATAATCGCCTCAATGACCCGGTCCTGCTCCGCGTCCGTCAGGTTATAGAAGAAGGGCAAGCGCACCAATTGATCGCTGATGCGCTCAGTGACCGGACAGTCGCCAGGTTTACCGCCGAAGCGCATGCCCATATCCGAAAGGTGCAGGGGCAGGTAATGGAAAACGGACGTGTTAGTTCATCTAAAATGTTACCGAAATATTACCTTTTGACTTGACAGGATTGTGACTGTTCCAGCTGAAGGCTGAGCGGGATCCGCTATTTTAGCTAAGGAAATAGATCATCAAGGCGGCTTTTGGGCCGCCTTGATGTTTTGAAGTCTTGATGCTAGCGAGAGATGACCGGCAGATAGAGCGTGTAGGCTTGGGTGGTGAATGACCACACCAGCGGAACTTGCTGAACGTCGCCGCCAGCATCTACCTTACCACTAACCACAGCAGTGTATTGCTGCATTCCAGCCAGAGGTATTTCTGGCGTGAAGGTGTGGGTGAAGGTTTCTGGTTCGTATTCACAGATGCCACTGATGGTTTCATCATTCTCATCTTGAAGGAGTGGGCAAGCATCATCTGGCATAGCCTGGCTCCAAGTGATCAAAATTGAAGTGTCAGTCGGCACATCGAGCGAACCATCTTCAGGCAGGAAAGTTGTCACGATCGGATCGCGCCAGTTGAGTACGGTATACGTGAAGAGCTGAGTGCCATCCTCGCCATAATCCACGAGTAAAGAAAGATTACTTAGCTCTTCATTACCATCAGCACCTTTCATAACCGTATCCCAGTTGCCGCGGGCAAACTTGAATTCGAAGAGCGTACTATCCAGAATATCGAATGTTCCGCTCCAGTTGGTCTCGCTCACTTGGGTGAGGGCTGTGCCTGCTGGATTCCAATCACCGATACTGCCATCGGCGTTGATCACCCTTGTCAAATAGACAGTGCCAGGCGTAAAGCTGGGAACCGTAATATCAAAGGTAACCGATACCATCTTAGGCTCTGCCGCATGGCTGACTGTGTTAGAGGGCAAGCTGAGGTTGAAGCTGGTATCGATGGCAACCACGTAATAATAGTAGAGCAGTCCGCGCTCCACGGCTTCGTCATGATAGGTGAGACCAGGTGCCAGTTCACGGTGAATCTTGGTGAAGAATTCTCCATCTGTGGAGCGGTACAGGTCATAGGCATAGATAGCTACGTCATCTGTCGCCTCGGTCCAGGCCAGGTCGATGGACGAAGCACTCCAGTCTGTCAGGCTGAGGATGGGAGCTGAAGGCGGGGTTATATCATCAGAGGGGTTGACCGTCAGATTCCCGGCTTGATCGGGTGAGTAGCCATTGCCCGTGCCATCAAGATCGGCATAGAGCCAGGTTTCACCTCCGTTTGTGGAGTAACGGTAAGCGTAATCAAAAGCCCCCGTTGTTTCAGGCAGCAGATTCCCTTTGAACTCATCGTTATTTCCGGACTGGACATTGAAAACGGCATCTACCCAAATCCACTCTGAATTTCCAGCGGGTTCAGAGCCATCGGGTCCAAAGCCCACCTGAGCCCAAAGTCCAGGCGTTGCACCTGGGAGTTGGGTCACACCCTCAATGTAGACCTGCCCATAGATCTCAGTTGTTGGGGTGACACCAATCGTGTGGGTAATAGAAGCTGGCCATTGCAGGTTAGCCCAATCGATCGTGTAAGCTGGCAGTGCAGACACTTCATTAGAAGGTCCACTTACCAAGCCGGTAGAATTATTCTTAGCAATTACAATGTAATAGACGCGTTGGCCGGGGGTGAGGCCTGTATCTGTGTAGGTGTTTTGGTTGGTTTCGCCAACCAGTTCATAACCGCCGCCTGTCAGATAGCTGCGGTAAACAAGATAGGTATCTGCCTCACTGCTCCAAACCAGGTCAACGGTTGTGGCAGTAGTGGCGCTTACGCTTAGATCAGTGATGGGGGCAGGCGGATTAGCCAAGGTTTCATCAGCCAGCACGAGCACAGCACCAGAATTGGCAGATACTGCCACGTCCACAAGCTCACCTGCTGCCGAAACGGTATAAACTTGATCGGTGAAGATATCACTGAAATTAGCGCCTATCGGTAGGTAGCCCGCAACATCTAAGTCGACCTCTTGGTCACTTGTGCTGCGGTTGATAATCACTACGGCAGCATCTTCACCAGGCAGGAGACGCCCATAGGCATAGAGTGCTAAGTCGTCATCAGCCAGCAGTGTGCGGTAGTCACCGGTGCGCAGGGCCGGGTGTGCATTACGTGTGGCGGTCAAGGTCGTGTAGTAATCCCGCAGCACGGCCTGCCCAGCTTCTGTTTGGAGATGCGTGTAGTAAGGCGTCCCGCTTTCATCCAACCAAGGGTACGGCTGGCGGTTGTAAGGGTCATCCTCCCATTTGCCATTCGCATAAGCTACTGGACCCACCAGGCCAACTTCATCACCGTAGTAGATGGTGGGTGCGCCAGGCATAGTCATTTGCACCAAAACGGCACCCTTAAGCTGCTCTATGGCAAAGCCCCAATCGTAATCGGGGTCCTGATAGAGCGTGGGATCGTTTTGATAGGTATTAGGATCAAGCATGAAGAGAGCGCGGTTCGTATCGTGGCTATCGAACAAGTTCAGCATAGCTTGCAAGCTCTCGGAGTTATAGCGTTCCATCAGGTTTTGGATGCGTTCATCGAACTGAGTGGGAGTGAGCGGAGTGAGCTCGCCAGCCGATGTGCCAGGGGCATGATCGTTGTCGGTAAAGGGCGTATCGCGCCAGAGAGAAAGCACGGCGGTGCTGAATTGATAATTCATGACTGCATCCCACTCGCCGCCAAGCAGCCAGGAGCTGGCATTACCCCACTCTTCGCCGGCAATGTAAGCTTCGGAGTTGACAGTCTTGACGGTTTCGCGGAAGCCTTCCCAATAGTCATTGTTGGGGTCATTAATCGTGCCAGGATCTACGTCGCCGCCGACATCTAGGCGCCAGCCATCCGCTGTGAGCATGTAATGACCCGCCACGGTATCTTCTGGTGCAGAGTCGCTCTCCCAGATCAAAGCGCGCACGTCGGGGTTAGCAGAGTTGAGCACGGGCAGCGTATCATAGCCCCACCAGGATTGATAGGTGGCGCTATTGGGTGTGCCATCACTGCCCACGCATGGACCGCTGCCCGCAGGTACGTCGGTAAAGAAATACCAGTCACGATAGGGGGAATCCAAGCTTTCGCAGGCGCCCAGGCTATCAACATAACGGCTGTAGCGGTCAAAGTAGATGCTATCGGATGAGGTGTGGTTGAAAACACCATCCAAGATCAGGTGCATGCTGCGGTTGTTGAGCTCGGTCACCAGCTGCTGGAATTCTTCTTGGGTGCCAAACATGGCGTTGATGGTCAGGTAATCGGTGGTATCGTAACCGTGGTTGGAGGGCGATTCGAAAATCGGGTTGAGGTAAATAGTGGTGACACCTAGCGCTTGCAGGTAATCCAATTTATCAATCAGGCCAGCCAGGTCGCCGCCATAGAAGTTTTTACTATAGGTGCCGGCGCAAGGTCCCTCCGCTCTTGGGTCACAAATAGGCTCATTCCAATCTTCTTGTAAAGAGCGGTATATGGTGCCGCCTTCTTCGCCATAGAAGAAGGTGCCGGCGGGTTTGTCGTTGTTTGTGTCCCCATCGCGGAAGCGATCCGGGAAGACTTGATAGACCACGGCGTTCTTGATCCAATCCGGTGTTTGGAAGGTAGGATCATAAACTGTGAGTTGATAAGAATAATCGTTTGTTTCATCAAATGCCTGCCCCCATCCACCGGTGCGAGCAGCATCATCTTCGTAGTAATCGGTATCAGTGCCATCAATAGCGATGAAGCGATACCAATAAACGGTGGGGTCAGCGCTGGCGGGCAAGGTGACCTGCCACCACTCGTAGGTGCCATCATCATAAGCGATGCTCATCGGCAGGATGGTTTGCGTGTCCGTGCGGTCATTCCACAAGCGCACCTTCGCAGCGGTTAAATCACCGCTGGCTGCTCTCAAGCGCAGCGTGACAACAGTGCCGGTCGTGACAGGACCGCCAGGTGTGCGGTAGAGCGTATTGCGGCTGTCATGGCCTAATTGGTCCCACCAAACATCATTATCATGCGAAGCATGCGGCGGTTCAGTAGGCAGCGGAAATTGTGTTGAAACTTTTAGGATAGCTGTGGAACTCCAGTCGGTGGCATTCCAGTCATCGGCAGGATCATTAATCGTATCCTGGGCATTATCGCTACTGCTCCCACCGGTATCCCAGACTTCTAACCAAATCGTTTCTGGATTGCCAAGGCGGTTCTTTTCCACTGCCCATTCAATATAAGAAGGCGTTCCTGCCGTCAAAGCTGCCTCATTTACGCCTTCCGATTGAGACCAGGCAGAGCCATCCCAAGCCCAAAACTGGGTGTCTTCCGTGCCGTAGGGCGGCGCATCCAGGTAAGTGTAAAAGGCAAACTCGGGCTTGTGAGGGTCGTCCACAACCACATTTCGTCCCCAGGCGTCACTTGGCGCACCGTTTACATCGTTGGTGGTATCCACGTAAATTGCGTATTTCCCCCAGTTCGTATCATCGATATCTGCATTGATGCTGTAGGCAAAATAATATTGGCTGGCATCTTCCGTCACCCAGAGGTCTAGCAGGTCCATATTGGGGTAACCATTACCATCGCCGGACGGGTCTGTGGCTATCGGGTATCCATAAACTGTATCCAGGTTACCATCAACCGAGACGAAGGGCGTTGAAACGGCTAGGGTTGCCAAGCTGCCCCAATCTGAGGCTTGCCAGTCATTGGAAGGAAAATTGACCGTGTCTTGGGCATTATCACCCCCGTTGCCACCGGTGCTCCAGACCTCGACCCATAGCTGGCTGGGGCTGCCTAAGCTGCTCTTGGGGATAGACCACTCGACAATCGAGGTTGTGCCAGCGCCAATCGCTGCCTGGCCTACGGTGCCGATATTGCTCCAGCTGGAGCCATCCCAGGCATAAAGCTGGGTGTGGTCGGAGCCATAAGGAGGGTTATCCACCCAGGTGTAAGCCGCAAACTCAGGCTTATGGGGGTCGTCGACGACAACACTGCGGCCCCAAGCATCACTCGTAGCGCCGTTCGTGTCGTTAGTCGTGTCAATATAAAGTGCATATTTGCCCCAATTGTTGGCAGTGAAGTCAGTGTTGACTTCAAAAGCAAAGTAGTAGTTATCCGTGTCCTGCGTCATCCAGAGGTTGACCAGGTCCACGGGGTCTCCACCCTGAGAGTCCCCGGCGGGGTCAGTCGCGATCACTGGGCCGTAAGAGTCATCCACCACACCGTCAACTATTGGTGGGTCGTTGTTGACTGCTTGAGCTTGTGATTGCGTTGGGGCAGGCCCTAGGGAGAGCAATAAGGTGAGACAAAGAAAGACAAGGGAAAAAGATTTGATGGTTTTCATAGGCTCCTTTCAACTTGATTGACATATCAATTATATTCTGTATTGAACAAAAAAATGAAGAAATTAGGAAGCGAAAGGTTGTATATAAGCTAATAATGGAGGAAACTTGGCAGAGACCCTAACCACACCTTATCGTTTTGAGATTTGCAATATGTGTTTCCTCTACAAAAGATTGAAATTATTAAGTAAGTGGTAAAATAAAGTGTAAGCAACATTTTGGGGAGCCTGTGTGACAGGCTGAGAGGGAAGCAGTGAGCTTCCGACCCGCATAACCTGATCCGGATAATGCCGGCGGAGGGAGAAAACAGAACATTTCACACCCTCCACAGGCAGGAGGGTGTTTTTTATGAGCACAATTGAGCGTGCGGTGCTTTTCGCTAATGGCGAAGCCCCTAACCTAACTACCCTCAAGCTCCAAGCGCAGGATTTCCTTGTGGCGATTGATGGCGGCTTGCATCATCTGCAGGGTCTGGGGCTCAGCCCGCAGCTGCTCATCGGGGATATGGACTCGCTTTCTGCGCAGGAAGTGGAAGCCTGCAAGCAAGCAGGCGCTGAGGTTCTGCGCTTCCCGCCAGCCAAAAACAAGACCGATTTGGAATTGGCTTTGGATGAGGTTCTCCAGCGCGGCTATCGTGAAATTGTGATCGCCTTCGCCCTGGGGGGCCGTCTGGATCAAACCCTAGCTAACTTAGCTCTGCTGGCTAAGCCGGACTTCGATAATTGCGTGGTGCGCATCGATGACGGATTGACAGAGGTTGCCCTTTTGCGCCAAACGATTACGCTTGACTGCCAGCCAGGGGATACGGTTT
>DMCS01000073.1:0-9337 GCA_003445715.1 Candidatus Mesolinea sp.
CCCTCTTAGAACAAGCTATGCAGCCAAATTTAAACTCTTAGCCACAGATTTAGTCACAAAAAAAGCCAGCTGTTGGGCTGGCTCTTTACTTGTAGCTATTTCATTCAAAGGCAATGATTAATTGATAATAGGGCTGCCCACCTTCGTGCACTTCAACGTCGAGTTCGGGATATTTTTCTCGCACCTTATCGACCAGTTGATTGACTTGGTTTGGGGTCATTGACTCGCCATAGAAGAAGGTTAGCCGTTCAAATTCGTCTGTATTCGCTTTCTCCAACAGCCCGAAGAGTGCGCCCTCTAAGGTGTGATTGGAATACACCAATTTGCCATCAAACATCGCAATAACATTGCCTTTTTCCACCTCAACATCGTCAATGTTAACGTCGCGAGTGGCTGTGGTAATTTCGCCAGTGTGCACTTCCTGGATGGCTTCGAGCATGGCTTCTTCGTTCTCTTCGAGTGTGCCATCGGGAATCAGGCGCAGCATGGCGGCAAAACCTTGTGGAGCATTGCGGGTCGGGATCACGACGATATTTTTCACGCTCACCTTGGCTGCATTTTGGGCTGCTAAGATGATATTTTTATTATTGGGCAAAATGATAATTTTATCAGTCGGCAGGTTTTCGAAAGCCGCCACAATTTCCTTCACGCTGGGGTTCATCGTTTGCCCGCCACTAACAATAGCAGCCACCCCCAAGCTGGCGAAAATGCGCGAAAGCCCATCCCCGGGGGAGACAGCCACCACCGCGATTTGTCCCAGGGTCACAGGAGCAAGCTTAATTGATTCTTTCTCATCTTTACGGGATTTAACCTGATCCTGCAAGTTTTCCATTGCGACTTTTTTAATCGTGCCCAAACTTTCAGTATACTCAATTGGGGTAAATCGTTTTTCCAGTGGAACGTGAATATGCATGCGATAAAGCCCATCGCCTTCGCCCACTTGGATACTTGTGCCCATCTCACTCAGACCGTTGTAATAATTTTCGAGAGAAAACTTTTCCTTAGGTGTAAAATCAATTACAACTTCATAATCTTGGCCTTCTTCGATGCTCTCTAAAGTGTTCGCTAACTCTATCTCCGAAAGCGGCTTTGCCACCACGGTGGAAACGTCCAGAGGCTGCCCTTCAATAAAACGCAACATCCCCTCAAAAATGTAATATAGTCCGGTTCCGCCTGAGTCGACAACGCCAGCTTCTTTCAGGATAGGAAGCAGCTCTGGAGTGCGGCGGACGCTCTCATCGCCGGCACGCACAATTTCTGCCAAAATCTCGTGCAGAGTCGCACCTCGCTTAGTAGCTTCTTCGGCAGCGGCTGTCATGTCTTTTATAACTGTTAGAATAGTTCCTTCAACAGGGCGCACAACACCTTTATAAGCCGTGTTCCGTGCTTCTTGCATGGCACGCACAAACAAAACACTATCCATCGTTTCATAATGGTCAAGAGCACGCGCAAAGCCTCGCCAGATCTGGGAGAGGATGACCCCGGAGTTCCCCCGTGCACCCATCAAAGCGCCTTGGGCAATGGCATGCGCCATCACCCCGATGTTCTCACTTTGTTGCGTTTCAGCTTCTTTTAAAGCTGCCTGCATGGTCAAGACCATATTCGTGCCTGTGTCACCATCCGGTACAGGGAAAACATTGAGGGAATTGACATATTGCTGATTTGTTGTTAGACGCATCAAACCAGCTTCAAAAAGCAGCATTAATCCTTTCCCATCTACAGGTGAGTCAACCAGTTTGTGTCGCTCAGCCTCGCTTAGCATAGCGCTTGGCTTTTCATTCATGAGTCCTCTATCAATAAATCAATCAATCTAGTCGGGATTGCTGATCCGCAACCCGCGAACATGAACATCCACACGGATAACTGGAATGCCCATGGTTTTTTCCACATTATATTTGACGGTTTCAGCAACGGAATCGGTTACGGTTTTAATGCGCAAACCATATTCGATGATCAAATTGAGTTCGATCGTGATTCCTTCGCTATCCGAAGATACCGTAATACCATAGTTGTTATTGCGATTAAAAAATTGGCCTATAGTTTCAATCAAATTGCTGGGTGCTAAACTGATGACGCCATAGGATTGCAAAGCAGAGTGTCGAGCGACAGATTTAATCGCTTGGGGCAAAATATAAATTCGTCCTAAAGGATTCTGTTGGCTTGTCATAATCTTTTCTCTCTTCTCACAAATTGCCTTGATTCTTAAAATGAGCTGTGATATTATAAACCATTGTCTGGAAGGAACCAAACCTCCAGACTTTGAAATTATACTGCATCATGAAAGGAAATCGAGATGGCAAAGTGCGAAAACTGTGGAAAAACAACGAATTTTGGGCATAATCGCAGCCACTCTCTTGTTGCCACCAGGCGTGAATTCCGCCCCAATCTCCAACGGGTCACGGTTTACGAAAATGGCAAGAAGGTGCGCAAGCTGCTTTGCACACGTTGTATTAAGACACTAACCAAACAATACAATTGATGGGTAACGGATTGTCCTGCAACAACAAAGTCGCCTCTGTGCGACTTTGTTATATCTGTTTGTTTTTTCCAATATAATGAATGAAATTTAGGTTAGGTATATCCAGAGGAGTAAATGCTTACGAAGATATCCAACAATAGGATTTTATCTCAGTGGGTACAACAATGTTATCACGCAGCGATTGCTGCATTAATTTTTGTGCTATCAGAATGGATTTTCACAGTAACCAAACCATCCATTCTAAGCATAACGAATTGGGGGCAAAAACTTCTAGTCCTATTTCACGGATTTATCTTCTTTTCAGCTGTAGGGATCCTGTCTCTTTTAATTCTTTATTTGATTTCGCTTTTATTTAAGCAAAGAGCAAAATCCCTTTTTGTGAATATAGGCAGTATTGTTCCAGCAGCTTTTTTGGCTAGCACAATCCTCTTGATGGTAGACAATTTCACATACACAGTATTCAGGTTTGGAATATTAGATTCTTTTAATATAAGAAGAGCTCTTTACGCTTTAGTTTTTCTCGTCATTTTTTATTTTTGTTTTAAGTTGTTTTCTTTGCTTCTCTCTTTGAAAATCAAACGTATTCCATTGAAAATAGGCATTATTCTTGTGGTCTTTCTCGGGGTAGTTGTAACTGTTCCGACTTTGATAACGACAAGGGCGCAACAAACCCAATTGCTCAATGACCAAATCGCACCACTGTCCGATCTGATTTCTTCTGAAGAATTACCAAATATTATTTTGATTGGAAGTGATGGTCTGTCTGCTTCCCATATGTCCGTCTATGAATATGAAAGGGAAACAACCCCTAATATAACAAAGTTTGCAAATGACGCGCTATTTGTTGAGAATAACTTCACAAATTCAGCTAATACTGTCGGCTCGATCATTTCTATACTCACAGGTAAGTACCCGACCGAAACGCGTACACTGTATCCACCTGATATGCTCGTTGGTTCAGATGCCTTTGAACATTTTCCTGCAATATTGAGAAGCCTTGGTTACTATAATGTCCAATTTGGAACGCCATATTATGTCGACGCATATGCACAAGGGATGCTGTATGGATTCGACGAAGTTAACGGAAAGATGGCATATAAAGATTCCTTTACACAACTAAACTATGCTGGCTTCTCAACCTATGACTCTTTTTTTATTTCCAATAGTTTAACGCGAGTAACTGACAGGTTGTATCACATTTTTTTTCATCAAGTACATTACTGATCCCTATTCCTTCGTAAGCCGTGGTGAGGTTAAAAATACCGATCTCACAAAGATTAATGAGATTGTTTCTATATTGGAATCGCATCCCGATCAACACGTTTTTATTCATGCACATCTATTGGGAACGCACAGTTCAAAGTTTAACCCTGAAATACGAGTTTTCTCGGAAGGGCTCAATCAGGAGGAAGCATGGATGACCGATTTTTATGACGATAGTATCCTTAATTTTGATTACCTTTTTGGGGACATGATAGATCAATTAATCGAAAGCGGTATGTACGACGATACAATCATCGTCCTTCATTCTGATCACGGTCAGCGTTTCCAGGTAAATCCAAAAGTCCCGCTTATCATCCGCTTTCCAAATGGAGATTACAAGGTGAGAATAATTAATCAATCCCAAAACTTAGATATCGCACCGACCATTTTAGACTACTTGAATGTGGAAGTGCCAGAATGGATGAATGGTGATTCATTAATTTCAGATGAAATCACCAAAACACCTGTGGTGAGCTTTGGCCAAAGGCACGCAGATTGTGAAAATAATAGTGGTGGTTGTGTTATCATGGGCGAGTATTATAAACCTCCCTTCTATCAATTTGATTTTATCAACCTGGTCCATTGTCAAAATTGGTACAGATTAGAATTAGAACCACCCTATAACTTTTCCCAAGGCGAAGTTGAAAATTATCTCAATCCCTGTGCAGAAAGTGAATTATTAACACCAGGTGAAGTATTAGCAATTTTCAAAAATCGTTTGACTGCAGATGGATTTGATATTCCGAGTGAAATTCTCGAACTAAGTTCAACCTACGAGTAAATCTTTTGAATTTACAACAATGCAGTCATGGGTCGTTCTGCGTTTTTATTCTATTTAGTTATAAATTTTAATATTTGCTCTTACAGTTTTGGAGCTTGACTGAATCAGCTATTTAGCATATAAAATGACTTTGTCGTAAAGCAGTTTGAAAACCCGAAAGGAGGGTTCATGTTTAATATATTATTTAAGGTGAATTACTATCTAAATCCTGGCACTGGCAGCCTGATTGTACAATTAATAGCAGCCGGTATAATTGGTAGCATTGGCATCCTGATAAAAGTTTTCTGGGCACGGATTAAAGCCTTTTTCAAAGGCGAAAAATACGTACCTCAACAGGTAGAAGCGACAGATCCTGTAATCGAGGAAACCGAAATTAATGAATGATCTTGAACGTATTGGTTCCTCATTTCGTGATCCGAGCGGCTTTCTGTTCAAACGCGATGGGGTCCTCTACCGACAGGTAAACACATCCTATCGCAAGGCATACGACCACTTGATCTCCAGTGGTCTTTATGATGCCTTGGTGACTTCGCATAAAATGGTCGCTCATTCGGATACAAATGAGCCGCCCGCTGAACCAGATCGCGCCTACAAGGTGATCCAGCCAGAGCTTATGCCCATGATCTCCTACCCCTATGAGTGGTCGTTCTCGGAGATGAAGGACGCAGCGCTGCTCACACTTGAGATCGGGCGCATGGCTCTGCAGAAAAACATGATCCTGAAGGATGCCAGCGCCTATAATATCCAATTCTTAGATGGCAAACCGATCTTAATCGATACGCTTTCCTTTGATATTTATCATGAAGGGCAGCTATGGGATGGATACCGACAATTTTGTCAACATTTTTTGGCACCTTTGGCGTTAGCGTCGCTGGTAGATATCCGCCTGATGCAGTTGATGCGCGTTTACATCGATGGGACCCCGCTTGATTTAGCGAGTGAGCTGCTCCCTGGTAAGACAAAATTTGGTACCGGAGGTTTAAATATTCATATTCACATGCATGCCCGCGCTGAAAAACGTTACGCTCAAAGCGAAGCCTTGCCCACCGCTGGCGTGAAAATGGATAAAGCCTCCCTGCTCAGAATCTATGACTCTCTGGAAAAAACGATCCATCCATTGAAATGGGAACCAGCCGGAACGGAATGGGGAAATTACTACAACATCACCAATTACTCTGACGATTCACTTAAGAAAAAGGGCGAAATTGTTGGAAAATTCATCGAGCAAATAGCCCCTAAGACTGCCTGGGATCTTGGAGCCAATAACGGCCTCTTCAGCCGGGAGGCTTCGCGCCGGGGTGTGATAACCGTCGCGAGCGACATCGACCCCGCTGCGGTCGAACAAAATTACCTCGCGATAAAACAAACAGGCGAGAAAAACTTGCTCCCTCTGATCATTGATCTGACCAATCCTAGTTCCTCACTAGGTTGGTTCAATGCAGAGCGTGAATCTTTTTTCGAACGTGGTCCTGTAGATCTGGTCATTGCATTAGCTTTAATTCATCACTTGGCTATCTCGAACAACGTCCCCCTCGATTCAATTGCGGAACTCTTTTCCGAATTAGCAAACTGGGCGACCGTGGAATTCGTCCCGAAAAGCGACTCGCAGGTAAAGCGCTTATTGGCTACGCGCAAAGATATTTTTGATCAATATACAGTGGAAGGCTTTGAAAAGGCGTTTTCAACCTACTTTACCTGTGAACAGAAAGAGTCCATTCCAAATAGCGAGCGAATACTTTATTTATTCAAGAAAAAATAAAGCGCAAGACTAACTCACAAATCACGAAAAGACAGCCTCACCATGACGTCGTGAGGCTTTTTCGTAATTTCTTGATCCCCGCCCTAATCCCCACGGGATAGCCAAAGATGGCAGTGCCGGCCACTAAATCGGGGTAAGGCCAGACAGCAGTTTTAATCTAAAACCAGTCATTGGGGAGGGGAATCAAAGGGGTGGAGATTACAATTCTGCTAGAACAACGTTAAGCAATAAGCGATTCAAGAGCGAATAACCAGAGCCTTTTCAACCCCCTTATTTAATTATCCATAAAGGACGTAAATTTCGCTTTTACGGCACCTAAAAAAGAGGTGCTAAAATTGAAACCAAAAGAACAGCAATTCTTCATTAGAAAGTCCAATTGGATCATTTTTTAAACTTGAGCACTTATTAAATTAAAGGAACAGAAATGGCTCAGAAATACTTGCGCGTTTGGAAAACATTATCGCGAAAAACCATTCTTGAACATGGTAAGTTTTTAACTGTTGAAAACCATGTGGTAGGACTCCCTAATGGAACCACCATATCAGACTGGGCATGGATAATAATACCCAATGCAGCAATTGTCCTTCCTGTTACCGCGGAAGGCAAGTTTCTTTGCTTTCGCCAAACAAAATATGCTGTCCAAGGAACATCACTTGCTCCCGTTGGAGGCATGATTGAAGAAAATGAAGATCCATTTGAAGCGGCAAAACGGGAATTACGTGAAGAAATGGGCTGTGAAGCATCAAATTGGGTTAACTTAGGAAGCTATGTTTTGGATCCTAATCGGGGGTGTGCAACAATGCACCTATTTCTGGCTTTGGATGCAAAACAAGTGACCGAACCAGAAAGTGATGATCTCGAGGACCAGGAATTATTGGTGCTCAGCAAAGATGAGATCAAAAAATCATTGCGTGAAGGTGAGTTTAAAATAGTGGCATGGGCAGCCGTTGTCGCCTTGAGTTTGGATTATCTTGACGCATTAAAAGATTAAAATAAGGTTTACCTTAATTTTCCTGTTTTAAATATGCTCATTTGAGAGGGATCTAAAGTTTATCGAGCGAGAGCTTCTTTTTTAAGGCGTCGATCCCGGCTGTAATCCCCTCAGGATGGCCAAAGATAGCGGTGCCGGCCACAAAATCACGGGCGCCGGCTGAATACGCCGCTGCGATCGTGTTCGCTTCAATGCCACCATCTACCTGGATCACCGCCTTCGAGCCAATTTCATCTAGCAGTTTGCGCGTATCGCGGATCTTCTGCAGCATCTCCGGGATAAACTCCTGACCGCCAAAGCCTGGATTGACGGTCATGATCAGTACCTGATCGAACATCCCGCTCAAATAGCGTAGACCTTCAACCGGTGTGGCAGGGTTGAACGTAACGCCTGGATGCACCCCTAAGCTGCGGATTTGCTGCAGCGTGCGGTGCAGGTGTGGGCAAGTCTCGTAATGCACGGTAATAATATCAGCGCCAGCTTCCGCAAAAGCCTCGAGGTGTTTTTCGGGCTCGACGATCATCAAGTGCACATCCAGGGGTAATTTGGTTGCGCGTTTGCAAGCCCGCACAATGTTCGGACCAAAGGTGATGTTGGGTACAAAGCGGCCGTCCATCACATCGATGTGAATCTTATCCGCTCCCGCACTTTCGCACTCTCGCAATGCCTGCCCCAAGTTGAGCAAGTCCGCAGAAAGAACTGATGGTGAAATCAAGGCATCCATGACACAAAATTCCTAAGGTCTAAGGTTCATATAAACATACAGCCAGAAGGGAATCAAGCCAAAAAGCGCAGCGAAGGCTAGCAAGCCCAGCAGCCATGTGCCCCAGTCAATTTTTTTGGAGTTGTCCTCAGCCTCTTCTTCAGGGGCTGCATAATAGCCATTTTCCTCATTTGGCAGCGGAATAAGACTTGGCGGTTGTGCAGTGGGAACTGACATCTCTGGCACTGCTATGGCTGGCGGCACATGCGCGCCTTCATGCAGGAAGAAAAGCGATTTCTGCAAGCTTGGGTCCGACTCATAGAGCCCCAGCAGCAAATGCCCTAACTGGTCGGCTGTGCGATAGCGTGCAGAAGGCTCCTTGGAGAGCACCTTGAGGATGATCTCATCTAACTGCAGCGGAATGAGAGGGTTAATAGCGCGTGGAGAGATGGGTTGCATTTCGCGATGCATGCGTGCCAACTCTTCAGCATCTGCCGCATTAAAAGGCAGCTGACCCGTGAGCATTTCGTACAAAATCACACCCAGCGAGTAAACATCCGACGCGGGTGAAGGCGGCAAGCCGGCTGCTTGCTCCGGGGAAAAGTAGTGCGGCGAGCCCCATACCACCTCGCTGCGTTCCTCGGGGGAGATACTCGCTAACGCACGCGCAATCCCAAAATCGGTGACCTTCAGGCGTCCATCAGGCGAAACCAACATATTATGCGGTTTAATATCACAATGCACCAATCCTGCACGATGTGCATAACCCACCCCTTGGCAGGCTTGGATCATTAATTCCAAAGTCTCTTGAATGGAAAAGCGCTCTTTCTCACGGATGCGTGTTTTCAGGTCCGTGCCAGGCACGTATTCCATCACGATGAAAAGGTGCCCCTGGTCTAAACCGAAGTCGTGCACTGTGACGATGTTCGGATGGCTAAGATTTGCTGCAGCGCGTGCCTCCTGGCGGAAGCGGTCACGGAAGGACATATCCGTGGATAAATCTTCACGCAGCACTTTAATAGCCACACTGCGTTCGAGCATCAGGTCCTTAGCTTTATATACCAGAGCCATGCCACCTGTACCCAGGGTTTGCTCTAACTGATACCGATCATTGAGAATTGTTGGCGTTGCCATGTGGGTTGATTATATATCAAAATATAGGTAGTTCATTTGCTTATGGGTCTTTCAAGCCCAGAAACACATCAATAATCGCTTGCGAATCTCATTTTGTTCCCGTTTTTAATTTAGACACAAGAGAAATCTTAAAATATCTGCAATTAGTGTGCCAAGGTCTTGATTTCTGCCGATATTAATTCTATAATGTGACAAATAGTGTCAAAGAGTGTCAGAAAGTGTGGCAT
>DMCS01000073.1:9441-33620 GCA_003445715.1 Candidatus Mesolinea sp.
CAGCTTCCGAGAGCAAGCCCCCGACGGTATTTACCTTACTGAAGGGTTTGACTCCAATCTCATTGCCTACCCAAAGCAACATTTTGAGCAAATTGCCAATAACATTAGCGAGCTTTCCATAACCGATCCAGAAACACGGGCCTTGCGCAGGTTGATTTTTTCTAACGCTGCAATGCTAACCTACGATACTGCCGGCCGAATCCTTATCCCCGCTTTCCTGCGTGCTACTGGGCAGATAAATGATACCTGTATGATTATTGGAGTCGGAGATAGTTTCGAAATCTGGTCAGCAGATCTTTGGTCATTGGAAGCAAAATCACACAATGATCCCCAGAAAAATAGCAACCGTTGGGCAGCCATCAATATATCTGCTCGAGGTAATTGATGGAGACGGGAGCACCACACCGTCCTGTACTTTACCAAGAAATTATTCAATATCTGGCACCTTTCAGTCCTGGACGCTATTTGGATTGCACAGCCGGCGCTGGTGGTCACGCTAAAGGTATATTGGAAGCCAGTGCTCCGGATGGCGAACTTGTTACCTTAGATGTCGATCCAGATGCCGTCGTTTTAGCTAGGGCTACCCTTGCCCCTTTCGGCTCGCGTGCAATCATCAAACACGCTTCTTATACTGAAAGTGCGCAAATCCTCGCAGAAATCGGATGGCAAAAGGTTGATGGGATTGTGCTCGACCTGGGCGTCTCCTCGATGCAGCTGGATACGGCTGAGCGCGGCTTTTCTTTCCGGCTAGATGGACCGCTGGATATGCGCTTTGACCCTACTTCAGGGCTAAGTGCAGCAGACCTGGTAAACGGCTTGGAAGAGAAGGAGCTGGCCGACCTGATTTGGCGCTACGGCGAAGAGCGTTACTCCCATAAAATCGCCCGCGCTATCGTGCAAGCCCGCCCGCTGCATACGACTCAAGAGCTGGCAGCGGTGGTACGCGCAGCCATTGGGCGCTCTGGCGAGAAGCAAGATCCGGCAACCCGTACCTTTCAAGCCTTGCGCATCGCCGTCAATGATGAACTGGAAAATATTGAAACAGCGCTACCGCAGCTGATCGAACTTTTAAAACCACATGCCCGCTTGGCTGTAATTTCCTTTCACTCACTGGAAGATCGCATCGTGAAGCAGATTTTCCAAAGGGAGAGCAAAGATTGCATCTGCTCGCCAGAGCAGCCCATCTGCACTTGCGGACACCATGCAAGCATTGAAATTATCACACCGCACCCTGTTGTTCCACAGGAAGAAGAAAAGGCGCGTAACCCGCGCTCACGCAGTGCAAAACTGCGGGTAGCACAAAAATTGTAAATTGGCATAGAATCTGCAGCTCAAGGACTATGAAAACTAACTTTTTACACGCATATAAACAAGCTCCCTGGCGGACGCAACTGCAATGGATCGGTATCTTCTTGCTGATCTTGGTAAGCATCGCTGCCATCGCTGGCGTATACCTCTCGGTGAGTGAAAGAGCTGCAACTACAGGCCGGCAAATTCAAAACATGGAGCAAGAAATTACGCTATTAGAGATCGAGATCAACGATCTTTCTTCTCAGTTAGCTTCCATAATGTCAATTAAAAATATGCAGGCACGTCTGGAAGAGTTAGATATGCTCCGCTTAGACCCACTGCAAGCTATTTATCTCGAGATCCCTGGTTATGTTCCTAAGGAAGCCGCGGTTTTATTAGCTCCGCCAGCGCGTAGCGAAAGCCAGGAAAGACCGGTATTACTCCCTGAGTTTACTGCCTCCCTGTGGGACTGGCTCACCAGCAAGCTTAGCCAGCCCCAAATTTCGAACGAGGTCCAGCCATGAAAGATCAAGCATGGACACGCTTTATTATCGTAGCGGTCATCTGTTCTTTAGTTGGCAGCGTCATCGGGATACAAATGATCCGCATCCAAAATATTCCCGCCGCAGCTGAAATTTTAGCCCAAAGTGAAAACTATCGCGGATTTATCGAGACGATCTATCCAGAACGCGGCAGTATTTATGATGCCAAAGGCAATCTTTTCGCTGGCAACGAAGCTGTCTTCGAGGTGGGGTTAGACTTAGCAAGCGTATACCAGCCAGAAACCATCGCTGCCGTTGCTTCTAGCGTCTTGGGTTTAAACTATACTGAAGTCCTCACGAGTGCACAGAAGACACCGGGTAATGGGAACCCCTATTACATTGTTCTGGATGGTTTTGCTACCAAAGAAGAAATCGCTGAGCTTGAAAAAATCAATCAAGAATATGAGGATAGAAAAGTCGGACGGAACGAAACCAAACCGTCCTTAAAGGGATTAATCTGGACAGCACAAAACAAACGGAGTTATCCAGAGGGTGATCTTGGATCCAACATAATCGGATTCTATTCCTTTTTAGATAAAACCGAGGGTAAAGGTTATTTTGGTGTAGAAGAAGCCTATAACGACTTGCTTGCCGGCACACCGAAGCAAATCTTCAAAAACTATGACCCTGTAGAAATCCCCTCAACCGAAATAGTCCCGCCGGGTGCCAGCCTCATACTCACCGTTGACCGTGACATCCAAGCGATGACAGAAGGAGTGCTCAGCGAAGCCATCGATTGGTCTGGCGCGGAAGCTGGAACGATTTTGGTCTATGACCCTGAGGATGGCAGCGTTTTAGCCATGGCAACCACACCTCGTTTGGACCCTAACGAATATTGGAAGTATGGCGAAATCTTCCCCAACCCAACCCCTTATAACCGCGCGATTAGCAAATCCTACGAACCGGGTTCGGTTTTTAAAGTGGTTACCATGGCAGCCGCTTTAGATGCTGGTGCGGTTACGCCGGAAACCGTTTTTCATGATACAGGCTCGATCATGGTTGGCGGCACCACTATTACCAACTGGAACTATGGCGCTTGGGGCGACCAAGATATGACTGGCTGTATGCAGCATTCGCTCAATGTGTGCCTCTCTTGGATCGCCACGCAATTGGGTGCTGACCAGTTCTATACCTACCTAAAAAACTTTGGTTTGGACCGCAATACCGGCATCGACCTGGGCGGAGAAGTGCACTTTCCTATCAAAGTTCCTGGGGATAATCAATGGTACGAAGTGGACTTGGCAACCAATTCATTCGGCCAGGGCATTTCCCTCACTCCGATCCAGATGGTGATGGCTATTGGAGCGATTGCGAATGAAGGGAAAATGATGGCACCGCACGTGGTCAAATCGATGATCATTGATGGGCGACAATATGAGGTTAATCCTGTGGTTGTGGGTACACCTATAAAAGCAGAAACTGCAACAACTCTCACCTCAATGTTGGTCACATCTCTCGAGGAAGAATCTTCAGTTGCTTTAGTGGAAGGCTACACTATAGCAGGCAAAACGGGTACTGCTGAAATTCCGACCGAATTTGGCTATACCAGCTCGGTAACGAATACAAGCTTTGTCGGCTGGGGACCAGCAGAAGATCCCAAATTCCTGGTTTACGTTTGGTTAGAAAAACCAACCATATCGATTTGGGGTTCTGAAGTGGCAGCTCCAGTTTTTTCTGATATTGTGAAAAACCTCGTGGTTCTAATGGATATCCCGCCTGATAACATTCGCCTGCGGGCAGACAACATCATGCGTGGAGAGTAAAAAAATGCTAACCTTGCAGCACGTTCTTATAGCATTACTGGGTGAAAGCATTGGTAATCTTGATTTCAAGATTACGGAAGGCTGTATTGATTCGCGTCATGTGCCGCCCTTTAGCCTGTTCTTTGCCCTCAAAGGTGAAAACACAGATGGACACTTATTTGTAGATGAAGCTTTTGCTAAGGGAGCTAATTTAGCCATCATTGAACACCCCATCCAGAGCGAGTTCCCGGTGGTGGATATCCGCGAGGGAGTTGCAGCACTCCCTTCTCAACCACCCTTCAGCCTCCTTACCGAGAATACTCTCCAAGCGCTGCAAAAAATTGCAGCCTACTGGCGACGGCAATTTGAGCTTAAGGTAATTGGCATTACAGGTAGCGTAGGGAAAACTTCCACAAAAGAACTTACCGCTAGCATACTTTCTCAACGCTTCATTACGTTAAAAAATCCAGGCAACCTAAATAACGAAATCGGATTGCCGCTAACTCTTCTACAGCTCACTAACCATCACCAAGTCGCAGTGCTTGAGATGGGGTTTTACATCCCAGGTGATATTGCCAAACTTTGCGAAATCGCTTTGCCGCAAATTGGCATTGTTACCAATGTGGGCACGGTGCATGCTGAGCGAGCTGGTTCCATTGAAGCTATTGCCGAGGGCAAGTCCGAACTTGTCCAAGCTTTACCTCCAGCACCAGAAGGCGTTGCAATCCTCAATTTTGATGATGAGCGCGTTCTAGCAATGGCACACCAGACGCATGCTTCTGTTTTCACTTACGGGCTTAATCCGCAAGCAGAGCTCTGGGCAGATGAGATCGAAAGCATGGGCTTGGAAGGCATCCGCTGCCGCATGCATTTTCATGGGGAGGATTTTTATATCACAGCTCCCTTGATCGGCAGGCATTCGGTCTATACGCTGCTGCGCTCTGCTGCAGCGGCACTCTGCTTGGGTTTTAGCATGCCCGCCATTTTTGATGCTTTAAAGAACAGCCAACTGCAGCTGCGCATTACCACGGTGCAATCAGCATCAGGGGCACTGATTCTTGATGATACCTATAACGCCTCTCCTGATTCGACCGTAGCAGCGCTCAACCTTCTGGCAGACTTGGATGGGCGCAAAGTGGCTGTTCTGGGTGATATGCTAGAGCTGGGCCAATATGAAGAAGACGGACACCAACGCATCGGCATCCGCGCTGCCGAGGTAGCAGATGAATTGGTGTTCGTAGGGCAGCGCACTAAAACCAGCTTATCCTCCGCGCTGGAGAGCGGCTTTCCTGCACAAAAAACACACTGGTTTGCCCAGCCATCTGAAGCAACAGAATATTTACGCAAAATCCTCAAAAATGGCGATGTGGTATTGATCAAAGGGTCAAATGCCATGCACATGGACCAAATCGTCTCCGCCTTGGAGGTGTTTGCCCCATGAACGCTTCAACCTTGGCAATTGCCATCAGCGCCTTCAGTTTCTTGCTTTCGGTGATTTGGGGCTCCCCTTTCATCCGGTTGCTCAAGCAATTCAAGATTGGCAAAATTATCAGCATGGACGTGCCTGAGTCCCACTTAGCGAAGATGCATACACCCACCATGGGTGGCTTTATGTTTCTCATCCCTATCACCATTCTGACCGTAATCCTCAATGCCGTTTCCCTCTTTGGTTCGCGTCTCTTCGGCTCTTCCATCTTTGTGCCGCTTGTGACCATGTGGGGCTTCGCGCTTATCGGCGCCGTAGACGATTGGGAAGGCATTCGTGGACCGCGGCGCGGCTTAGGCATGAGCGCAAGGACTAAGTTTATTCTGCAGGCAATTATTGCTTTAATCGTAGCCTATGGACTCAAAGAAGTGCTCGATGTGCCTCATCTCTTTTGGCCCTCAGCACCGACAGCTTTCGATCTTGGCTGGTGGTATCTCCCGATTGCGACTTTCCTTATCGTAGCTATGGCAAATGCCGTCAATTTCACCGACGGCATCGACGGGTTGGCAGGCATGATCTCCCTGACACTATTTGGCATTTATGGCGTCATCGCCATGACGCAGCAACAGGTCTATTTAGCACGCTTCTGCTTTTCTATCGTTGGCGCATTAGCCGGCTTTTTATGGTTCAACGTCAAGCCAGCTGAAATTATGATGGGTGACACCGGCTCCCAAGCATTAGGAGCTACTTTTGCCGTTGTTGCTCTCATGACGGGACGCTGGCTCTTCCTTCCGCTCATCGCCATCATCCCTGTGGCTGAGCTCCTCAGTGTGATCATTCAGGCAACCTACTTTAAGGCAACTCATGGAAAGCGCGTTTTTAAAAAAGCGCCGATTCATCATCATTTCGAGATGCTGGGATGGCCCGAAAATAAAATCGTGTTGCGCTTTTGGATAATCGGGCTTATCGCTGGAATGCTCGGCTTAGCCCTAACGTTTTTAGGATAAAAAATGGAAAACTGGTCTGGAAAGAAAGTCATTGTGATTGGCGCTGCTCGTCAGGGAACGGCTCTCTCACGCTACTTAGTAGGCAAGGGCGCTCAGGTAATCCTTTCGGATATGCGCCCCTCTAGTGAGCTGCCTGCAAATCTTCCCGATTTAGAGAAATTAGGTATCCAGCTGCGCTTAGGCGGGCACCCACTAGAGTTGCTGGAAGGTGCCGATTACGTCTGCGTTTCTGGCGGGGTGCCCCTGACGATCCCCTTCATTCAAGCAGCGCTGCAGCAGGGCATCCCATTGAGTAATGATTCGCAGATTTTCTTGGAGGCTTGCCCTGCCCAGGTTATCGGTATTACCGGTTCTTCAGGAAAGACCACGACCACCGCGTTAGTGGGCTTAATGGCTGAAAAGTATATTGAAATGAAACAAAACGGACATCGCGCTTGGATCGGTGGGAATATCGGTAACCCCTTGATCGAACAGGTTGATCAAATCGACGAGGATGATTTGGTAGTGCTCGAGCTTTCCAGCTTCCAGCTGGAGCTGATGACCCGCTCCCCGCAGATTGGCGCAATCCTAAACATTACCCCTAACCACTTGGACCGCCACGGCAGCATGCAAGCCTACATCGCTGCAAAAAGCCGCATCTTACGCTTCCAGCATCCAGGGGACGTTGCCATCCTCAATCGTGACGATCCCGGCTCTTGGAGCTTGGCTGACAATCTCAAGAGCGACTTGATTAGCTTTGGTTTCCAGAAGCCCGAATCTAAGCAAAACGGCACTTATGTCTATAGAGAAGCAATCTGGCTGCAGCTTAGCCGTCAAAACATCAAGATGCTGCCCTTAGAGTGGATCCGCCTGCCCGGGAGACATAACATCGCCAACGTGTTGGCAGCCTGCGCCATTGCGACCGCAGCTTCACTAGCCTTGCCAGCCATCCAGACAGCCGTAGAGGAATTCACCGGCATACCGCACCGGCTGGAATTTATCCGTAACATCAATGGGGCTGATTGGTACAACGATTCCATAGCCACCGCACCAGAACGTACAATCGCTGCCATAGAAGCTTTCGAAGGACCGCTCGTTTTACTGCTGGGTGGACGCGATAAAGACCTGCCCTGGGATGAACTTGCACGGCTCGTTCACCAACGTGTGCGTGCGGTTGTGCTCTTTGGGGAGGCTGCAGACTTAATTGAAAAAGCTTTAGGCTCGGTTAAAAAAGGAGAAACTTTGCAGGTCATCTCCCGATGCAATTCGCTAGAGGAAGCTGTGCAAGAAGCCGCTAAGCTGACTCGACCTGGCGATACTGTCTTGCTTTCTCCGGGCTGCACGAGTTTCGATGCCTTCAAGGACTTTGAAGAGCGCGGTGAACATTTTAGGAAGTTGGTAAATGCGTTATGAATAAAACAAGTGCAAAACCCAAAAATCAAAAACGCGGCATCACGCGGTTACCCTTTGATGTGCCCTTAGTTTTAATCATTGCCGCTCTGTTGGTAATTGGTTTGTTAATGGTTTACTCCTCCAGCTGGGATGCCTCCTTAACCATGGGGAAACCACCGACGTATATCTTTACTCGCCAGGTATTGTGGGTTGTGCTGGGCATCGCCTTAGCCGTCGGACTTAGCTATATTGACTACCACAAGTTTGAGCCATTTGTCGCCTGGCTGATGCTGGGCGTGATTGCCATGCTCACTGCTGTGGTAATTCGCAACGGCATCCAAGGCATTTCGAGCCGCGCATTGCTAAACAATTCAATCCAGCCAGCAGAATTTGCCAAGTTGGGTATTGTGCTTTACCTTTCTTTCTGGCTTTCCAAGCGTAAAGACCTCTTACATGATAAGGACACCGTATTTATTCCCTTAGTTTTTATCCTCGGTTTGGTAGCGGGTTTAATTGTCATTCAACCCGACCTAAGTGCTGCCATTACTGTCGGTGCTCTGGTCCTTATGCTCTTCTTCCTTTCTGGAGCTGACCTGAAGCAAACCTTAATTCTTTTCTTGCTCGTTGCCATTGTAGGCGGCGCTGTCATTGCTATCTCCTCAACTGGTCAAGCACGGATTAACGAATACTTGCAAGGTTTGCGAGATCCAATCAAAAGCTCTTACCATGTCCAGCGCACTTATGAAGCCATCATCAAAGGTGGATTCTTTGGTGTTGGCATTGGACAAGCCGATACAAAATTTACTGGTTTGCCTTTACCCCATACCGATAGCATCTTTGCCGTAATTGCTGAAGAGACTGGTTTGTTTGGATCGTTTGGTGTCATTATCCTTTACGTCTTATTAATGTGGCGCGGTGTCATCATCGCCAAGCGTGCACCCGATCAGGCTGGCAGCTTGTTGTCTTTCGGCCTGATTAGCTGGATCGTAATTGAAGCTTTGATGAATTTTGCGGTAATTGTTGGTTTGATGCCCTTTACGGGTAATGCCTTGCCGCTGATTAGTGCTGGGGGCACCAGCATGTTATCCTCCATGGCTGCCATTGGTATCACCATGAATGTTGCCAAGCAGGGAACTGCCAAAGAAATTGCAGAAAGGAGCCAAACCAGTGCGGTTGTTAATTTGCGCGGGCGGGACAGGTGGCGGCGTGTATCCGGCACTAACCGTTACGGAGATTCTTAACCAAAAGGGGCACACCTTACTATGGGTTGGAAGTGAGGGAGGCATGGAGAAAGAACTGGTTGAACGTGCTGGATTGCCTTTCCAAGCTATCCCTGCCGCTGGCGTCCATGGGGTTTCTCTCAAGAAACTGCCCGGTAATCTTGCCAAGCTTTGGCAAGGCTGCCGCAAGTCAAAGCAGATTCTCAAAGTGTTCGATCCTGACGTGCTGCTTTTTACTGGCGGTTATGTTGCCATCCCCATGGCGTTGGCGGGCAAAAAACGCCAATCACTGCTCTACGTACCCGATATCGAGCCGGGGTTGGCGCTAAAAGTGCTAGCAAGGTATTCCGACCGCATTGCTATCACCAACGATGAATCGCGCAAATTTTTTAAGCATCAGGAGAAGTTAACTGTGAGCGGATATCCGATTCGTGAAGATCTGAAAAAGTGGAATAAAGCCGATGGCTTAGCGTATTTCAAATTTGACCCCAACCTCAAGACTGTGCTATTTATGGGGGGCAGCAGCGGAGCGCGCTCGATTAATAACGCGGTAGTTAAAATTGCTGCCAAGCTCATCGAGCGCTATCAGGTAATCCACCTAACAGGCCATTTAGATTGGGAAGCGCTCCAACACCAGACCGAAGGATTGGATGCTCGCTATCAAGCCTTCCCATACCTGCATGAAATGGGTGCAGCGCTGGCAGCAGCAGATTTAGTTGTCTCTCGTGCGGGTGCTTCAGTGCTGGGCGAATATGCCTACTTTGGTCTGCCTGCGATCCTTGTCCCCTATCCATATGCCTGGCAATACCAGAAAGTCAATGCAGATTACTTGGTTGAGCGCGGTGCCGCCATGCTTCTCGAGGACGAAAAACTGGAAGCAGAACTTTATCCGACGGTTACCAGCTTGCTCGAAGATGCAGAACGTTTGGCTCAGATGAGCCGGGCGATGGCTGCTTTAGCGCAGCCAGCCGCTGCAGAAAAAATTGCTGAATTGCTCCTAGAAATGGTAGGAAATGAAAGGTAAGCAATCGAAATGATTACATTAGACGCCTTTTTCTACATCATGGTCGCTTTATTTGCCATCATTGGAGCGTTGCGCGGCTTCAAAAAGGAGCTGCTAGTTACTGCTGCTGGCGTTATGGCAGTCTTTACGATGGAAATTGTCGTACCCATGCTCATAAAGGATCTTACGGCAACCCAACTTTTTTGGATTAGCATAGGAGTGATGGGCGTGTTTGCTATTCTCGCCTATCAAACACCATCTATTCATCGTTTTGTCGAAATCGGTCTTTTTGAAAGAAAAGTGAGCCATAGCATGCTCTTAGGTGGGCTCGTTGGCGCGATAAATGGTTATCTCTATCTGAGCACTGTGTTTCATTATATGGCTCAAGCCAATTATCCCGTGGCTCAAATTATCCCGCCAGACCTTGCAACGCAAGCAGGTCAAGCTGTCGCTCAGATACTATCTTATGCCGTGCCGGTTCATTTGCAGGGTACTTATGTTTATGTAGGCATTGTTTTAGCTTTTATTTGCATTATTGGAGCATTTGTGTGATGCAACGCATTCATTTAATCGGAATTGGTGGAACAGGCATCTCAGCCATCGCCTTGCTGCTCCTCGAGCAGGGCTATCAGGTGACAGGCTCAGATATTGCTGATTCCGCCTATTTCCGCGAAGTTACCCGGCGAGGCGCGAATACAGTCCTTGGGCATGACCCAGCTCTGGCTGCGCAAGCAAATGTGGTCGTGCGTTCCTCTGCCATCAAAGACACAGACCCCGAAGTGCAAGCGGCGCAAGCTGCGGGTATCCCCGTGCTCAAGCGGGCGGACTTTTTGCCTCGGTTGACTGCAGGTAAGCAAACTATCGCTGTCACCGGCTCGCACGGCAAGACCACAACCACAGCTATTATCGTCAGCCTAATGGACAGCCTCGCGTTTGATCCGAGCTTTATCCTTGGCGCTGAAATAAAAGACCTGCACACCAATGCACGCGCGGGCAGCGGACCTCACTTTGTCATCGAAGCCGATGAATACGATTATATGTTCCTCGGGCTCAATCCTACGGTTAGTGTGGTCACCAACATTGAATATGATCATCCCGATTGCTTCCCCACCCCAGAGAGTTACCTGGAAGCCTTCCGCCAATTCCTGCTGCGCACACAACCAGGCGGCACGGCACTGCTTTGCGCCGATGACCCTGGCGTAGTGAAGTTGTTGGAAAGTTTCGAGGCACAGAATTTTTCGCTGCGCACATACGGAACTTCATATGGTTGCCATTACCTCATCGCATCGGCAGAGTGGAATGGTGCGAAATATGCATTTGCGCTCTCCCGCCAGCTGCCTGGTGAAGAACCTCGTAACTTAGGCAGCTTTATCCTGCCAATGCCTGGCAGTCACAACGTCAACAACGCTGCCGCTGCTCTAGCGGTCATGGATATATTAGGTATCCCACCAGCACGTTGTGCAGAAGCCCTAGCGAGTTTTAAGGGCTCTGAGCGGCGCATGGAAGTTGTCTTTGAGCAAAATGGCATCGTGATCATCAACGATTATGGTCACCACCCCACGCAAATCGCCGCCACGCTCGCCGCTGTGCGTCAGCGCTACCCACAGAAAAAGCTGTGGGCTATCTGGGAACCGCACACCTATAGCCGCACGGAAATGTTCCAAGACTCTTATGCGCGCAGCTTACAAGAAGCGGATGAAGTCATCATCACCTGCGTCTATGCTGCCCGTGAAGCCGACCAAAGCTTTAATCCCGCTCGAATTGCCGAGCGCATCCCTGGCAGCAAAGCTCGCTACCAACCAGACTTCGATACGCTGACTGATTACGTCTGTGAGAACCTTAGCGGTGAGGATGTCATCGTGGTGCTCTCTGCCGGCAAAGGTCCGCAGATCAGCACATTGCTGCAAGCATGCATCCTCAACCAAAAGAAGGAGGAGCAAGCATGAGTGTCCCGTTGCGCAAGCTACAAGCCTTCTTCGGTCAAGCCTGGCAAGAAAACGTACGCATGGCTAATTACACCACAGCGCGCGTTGGCGGGACGGTATTAGGCTTGGTGCCGGTCAATACACTCGAAGAATTGCGTAAAGCGGCTGCGTTCCTTTGGAGCGAGGATGTGCCCTTTAAGCTCATTGGCAGCGGCTCGAATATTTTGGTCAGCGATAAAGGCTACGCAGGTGTGATACTGCTCAACCGCTGCCATAATATCAAGATCCACTCACAGGAAGAGCCGCCAACCATTTACGCAGAGAGCGGCGCAAACCTGAGCAACATCGCCCGCATGACCGCCCTGCGCGGGCTGACGGGCATGGAATGGGCTGGCAGTGTCCCGGGTTCGGTGGGCGGAGCTATTTATGGAAACGCTGGGGCTTTCGGCTCGGATGTTTCCCAATGCTTGCTGACGGTGCAAATCCTTACCCCCGAGCAAGGCGAAGTAACCCTAACTGCTGACCAGATGGCGTTCTCTTATCGCAGCAGCATTCTCAAGCGCGAAAAACAACCTGCAGTAATTCTTTCAGCCCTCTTCAAAGCACAGCGCAGCACGCGCGAAGCCGCTTGGAAGCTCCTTGCGGAATATGCAGAGAGGCGCCGGCAAACCCAACCCACAGGCAATTCGACAGGCTCCACGTTCAAGAATCCCCCAGGGGATTACGCTGGGCGCTTGATTGAAGCTGTGGGTCTGAAAGGCTTCAAGGCTGAGCATGCCCAGTTCAGCCCTCTCCATGCAAATTTTATTGTTAATGATGGACAATCTTCCGCTCAAGAATACCTTAGCCTGATCCGCTTAGCCCAGAAGCGCGTGAGAGAACAATTTGGCATCGAGCTTGAGCTTGAAATCGAACTTTTAGGTGATTTTGATGACGAACACTAGATTAAAACTTGGTCTTATCTTCGGCGGCCGTTCTGGCGAGCATGCTGTTTCCCTGATGTCTGCAACCTCTGTCAGGTCAGTTTTGGACACGGACAAATACGAGGTTTTTGAAATCGGCATTACGCAGGAAGGTACTTGGCTTACTGGTGCAAATGTCTTACAAGCCTTCAAGGAGGGCAAGTTAGAGAAACTGCAGGAAGCGCTGCTGCTTAATTCTGCCGGCAAAGTAGGGCTCTATAGCCTCCGAGGCAGCACGTTGAACTTAATCTCCACGCTGGATGTCGTTTTCCCAGTGCTGCATGGCACCTTTGGTGAAGATGGCACTATTCAGGGCTACTTCGAAATGCTCAACATTGCTTATGTCGGGGCTGGTGTATTGGCTTCTGCCGTCGGGATGGATAAAGCCATATGCAAGCATGTGGTCCAAGATGCCGGCATCCCAGTGCTCGAATATATGGTCTTCTCCCGCAGCGAAATCCGCACCGATCTCACTGAGGTCGTGCACAAAGCTGAAGGGGTTGCGCCATATCCCTTATTCGTCAAGCCAGTCAATTTAGGCTCATCTGTCGGCATTAGTAAAGCTCAAGATCGTGAGGAGCTTCAAGTCGCCCTGCAAAAAGCTGCACGCTTTGACCGCCGAGTGCTCGTGGAGCGTGGTTTGGACGCCCGTGAGATTGAAATTAGTGTCTTGGGCAATGAAAACCCGCAGGTTTCTGTTCCCGGTGAAATTATCCCCAAAGACGTCTTCTACACCTATTTGGATAAATATCATCATGGGGAGCCAGAAATCTTAATCCCAGCCCCCTTTGATCAGGCGATGATCGAGCGCATCCAGCATTATGCCCTACAGGCTTACCAAGCCATCGATGGTGCGGGCTTGGCACGCGTGGATTTTCTGGTGGATAAAACCAGCGGAGAGCTGTATTTCAGTGAGATCAACACCATGCCCGGTTTTACTTCCATCAGTATGTATCCGAAGCTCTGGGAAGCCAGCGGCTTAGCTTATCCAGCCTTGGTAGACCGCCTTATCGAACTGGCTCTAGAGCGTAAAGCAGAACAGGATCAAACCTTACGAAAGTATGAGGCGTGAGATGGCAAGCCGAAATGAACAATTAAGCCGAGCGGATCAGGTGCGAGCGCGCCGCAAGATCGAACCAGCACATCGCAAACCGATTCCGCAACCTCCCAAGTCCACCACGCGTGAGGCAGAAAGCGCTTCCCGGGTAATTTCACGGCACACATACCCTGGTATGGCACGTGAAGCAAGGAGCAAAGCCAAGCCACAACGCCGTATTTACTTACCTACCGATACTCCTGGCAGTGAAATCCGCCTACCCGCGGTGCCAGAAGTGAAGCTCGGCTGGCGGCTGCTTTCAGCCTTTCTCGTCATCTTACTCGGCATTGGCATTTACATGCTAAATTTCTCAGATAGCTTCGAGATTTCCACACTCAACCTGAGCGGAGCTCAACGCATTCCTGCCGAAGAGATTTTGGATAAACTTGATCTTTCCGGTAAGCCGATCATCAGCGTGATCCCGTCAGAAATTGAAGCCCAAATCTTAGCAGAATTCCCAGATATTAAGTCTGTAACGGTGCGCGTTGAGCTGCCGGCAAATCTCACCATCAGCATTCAAGAGCGCATCCCTGCGATTACGTGGTATGTCGACGGGGAAGCGACTACCTGGGTAGATGAGGAAGGCTTTACCTTCCCCATCCGCGGTGAAGCAACCATACCGCTCAAAGTTATGGCAAATGGAGATCCCCCAAGACCTTTGGGATACGTTGATCCAGCTTCGGAACCAGCTGAAAAAGCCGAAACTCCTATTCTGCCAACCCCAAGCGTTGACCCGCAGTTTGTCGCCTCTGTGCTCAAGCTACGCGGGTATATTCCCACAGGCACGGCGCTGCTTTATGATCCAGAAAACGGCTTAGGCTGGACTGATGCACAGGGCTGGCAAGTTTACTTAGGCACAGATGTCTCCCAGATTGATGTGAAGTTAGCTGAATACCAGCAAATCGTCACTGCGCTTCTGGAGCGAAACTTGCAACCTGGTTTAATCAGCGTTGAATATATACACGCACCTTATTATCGATTGGAGTAGTAACTATGGAAGAACCAATTGTTGTCGGATTAGATATTGGAACGAATAAAATCTGCACCTTGGTCGCTCGCATTGAAAACGGCGCCAATTTGCGCATTTTGGGGGTTGGCATTGAACCCTCACAGGGCATCCGCAAAGGTGTTGTGGTTGATATTGATTCAGCCTCCCAATCGATAGCACGTTCTATTGAAAAGGCAGAACGCACTTCTGGTTATGAAATCAACAGCGCATTGGTCAGCTTGGCGGGTTCACACGTTTCCTCAATGAACAGCCGCGGTGTTGTGGGTATATCTGGTCGCGTAATTGATCAGGAAGACGTTTTGCGTGCCTTAGATTCTGCCCAGGCTGTGGCTATCCCCCACGACCGTGAAATTATCCATGTAATCCAACGCGGTTTCTTAGTCGATGGACAAGATGGCATTCGTCAGCCCGTTGGGATGCACGGCTTCCGCTTGGAGGTAGAAGCGCATATCATCACCGCTTCTGCTTCCACTACGGAAAATTTGCGTAAATGTGTCTCAATGGCAGGGATCGAGGTATCACAATTCGTGCTCAGTCCTTTGGCATCTGCTGAAGCGGTGCTTTCCGAAACCGAGCGCACGATGGGCGCTGCTGTTGTGGATATGGGCGGCGGTACTACGGACTTAGCAATTTACCTCAATGGCGACGTCTGGTACACCAATGTGATTAACGTGGGTAGCAGTTATATCACCACCGATATTGCCCAGGGTTTACGCCTACCGGTTGACGTCGCTGAGGAAGTGAAATTACACCACGGCTACGCCATCTTGGATGAAATTTCGGAGGAAGAGAGCTTTAATGTGGTGCCCTTTAGTGCAGAAGAAAGCACCAAAGTCCTCAGGCGCGATTTAGTCAATGTTATTGAAGCTCGCGCCGAAGAAATCCTATCATTGGTCCAGCAAGAGATCAAACGCTCAGGTGTTTCGGGCTTGCTGCCCGCTGGCCTCATCCTGACCGGTGGTGGAAGCCAACTTCCTGGCATACGTAAATTAGCCACGCGAGTGACGGGCTTACCAGCGCGCATTGCCAAACCAGAAAAAATGGTCGGTCTGACAGATCAAATTAGTTCGCCGGCATTTTCCACCAGCGTGGGGTTGTTGCAATGGGCGATTTTAATGAGCGAAACTTTCCAGATCGGATCAGAACGACCTGGAAAAGGAAAACGACCAGAAAGCGATCGCGCGGAGACGTTTGCTGCCTGGTTCAAAAAGTTGTTACCGTAATTAATTATTCAAGCCATGAGAGGAGAAAAATGGATGCAAAACAAGTTGAATTAAGTGCACGCATTAAAGTAGTAGGCGTTGGCGGAGGCGGCTGCAATGCTGTCGACCGTATGATCGCTGAAGGTTTAACCGGGATAGAATTTATTGCCATTAATACTGATGCTCAGGTGTTGCTCAAGAGCAGCGCCCCAACCCGCGTACG
Organism: Candidatus Mesolinea sp.; assembly: GCA_003445715.1. GTDB lineage: Bacteria > Chloroflexota > Anaerolineae > Anaerolineales > Anaerolineaceae > Mesolinea. The sequence goes on from DMCS01000073.1 coordinate 25,460, forward strand.
CATCGGCGATAAGACCACACGTGGGCTTGGTGCTGGTGGTGACCCCAATATCGGCAAAATCTCTGCTGAGGAATCGGCTGAAGAGCTTTATGATGTGCTCAAAGGCAGCGATATGGTGTTTGTTACTGCCGGCTTAGGTGGTGGTACCGGTACTGGCGCAGCGCCCGTCGTCGCACAGATCGCCAAGGAAATCGGCGCGCTCACGATTGGTGTGGTTACGCGTCCGTTTGCCTTCGAAGGGCAACGCCGCGCTACAGTCGCTGAGGACGGTGCTTTGCACCTAAAGGAACATGCCGATACCTTGATCGTCATTCCCAATGACCGTTTGATCCAAATGGTGACAAAAAGCGTTAGCATGTGCGATGCCTTCCAACTCGCGGATGACGTCTTGCGCCAAGGGATCCAAGGCATAGCTGAATTGATCACCGTTCCAGGTCTGATTAATCTCGATTTTGCTGATGTACGCACAATTATGTCTGAAGGCGGGGCGGCTTTGATGGCTGTGGGCGAGGCATCGGGTGAGGATCGCGCGAAGGCTGCTGCTGAAAAAGCAATTTCTAGCCAGCTGCTGGATGTGACCATCAATGGTGCGCATGGCATCCTCTTTAACGTCACGGGCAGTTCTAACCTCACCCTGTTTGAGGTGAATCAGGCAGCTTCAATCATCAAGGAGACGGCTTCTCCGGATGTCAATTTGATCTTTGGGGCTGTCATCGACGAATCGATGGGCGATAATGTGCGCATTACGGTAATTGCTACTGGCTTTGATCACAATCACTCTCCCAATGAGGGGGAGAGTAATGCTTTTTTTCAAGGCGCAACCAGCAGCAAGACAGATCAACGGGTAGAATTATCTGACGCTAACCGCCTTCATGAGCCTGGGCAAAAGCAGGCTCAGCCGCAACGCAGTGAAAATTATAATTACGCAACAATGGATGAGGATATCGACGTACCAACCTTTATCCGCAAACGCCGAGACCTGCAAACCAGTCGCGATTATTAGAATTGCCGGTCCCCTCTTGGGCTTGTTAGCGATAGAAAAGTCTTCCCTCCAAAATTGGAGGGAAGACAGCCCTGCTTTTTCGTTTTTTTGCTTTCTTCATTGAGGTGATGCGCTTATCCTCGAGACAAGCTATTATTGATATATTGCCCCTATATCTATCCTCTCTAAACCTTTATTGTTAATCGAGATTGACTTGCCGCTCGCTGAGGAAAGCCTTAATAAGCGCTTTCACTTCCTCCGCGGTACTAACGGCTAAAACTTGGTCGGCTAACAGGCGGCACTCTGCTGAATCTAACTGACGAATGAGCTGCTTCACCAGTGGAATTCTGGCAGGAGACATGCTGAATTCATCCAAGCCCATTCCCAACAAAATCGGAACTGCTAAAGACTCGCCAGCAAACTCTCCGCACAACCCGCACCATTTATCCGCAGCATGAGCTGAATCAATCGTCCGTTGGATGAGGAAGAGTACCGCTGGATTAAAAGTGCTCGCTAAGTGCGCCACCTGGGCATTCGTGCGGTCAACGGCAAGCGTATATTGCGTCAAATCATTTGTGCCAATGCTGAAAAAATCAATGCTTCTCGCCAGCCGGTCCGAAAGGATTGCTGCTGAAGGTACCTCCACCATAATGCCAAATTGCACCTTTTCAGCTACGGGCTTCTGTTCGCGGCGCAGATTCTCTTTTTCATGCGCGATCAAGGACTTCATTTCGTCGACCTCTTCTTGCAGGGCAATCATTGGGACCATGATACGTAAATCAACGCCCACGCCTGCTTGCAGCAAAGCACGCACCTGCGTGCGCAGGAGATCTTCTCTGCCATGCAACATCCGCACACCGCGCCACCCCAGAAATGGGTTGAGCTCCTTGGGGAAATCAAGGTACGGGATTTCTTTATCCCCTCCGATATCTAGCGTACGCACAACAATGGGCTGCCCTTCAAAATGTGCAAAGATTTTACGGTAAGTTTCAATTGATTCTTCCTCGCTGGGCATGGCTTTGCGATCCAAGTAGAGGAACTCCGTACGGAAGAGACCAACGCCTTCGGCTCCATTTTGATTAGCCATGTGGGCATCTGCTTCATTGCCAATATTGGCGACCACTTCGACGCTCTTGCCATCTCTCGTTACTGCTGGCTCAAAAGCGGCTGAAAGGGCAGCTTGAAATACCTTTGATGAAGCAGCTTGTTTTTGAGCAAAAGCCGCCTTGGTTTTCTCATCTGGGTTAACTATAACCGCACCTGTATTTCCGTCGACTAATAAAAAGGCGTCTTCAGGAATAGCCAGCAGCTCCTCCCCCAACCCGACAACGGCAGGCAGCCCAAAGGCTTTGGCTAAAATAGCTGTGTGCGAGGTGGGTCCACCTTCTGCGGTAACAAAACCTAAGGTCACAGCGCGTTCCAAACTCACCGTATCCGATGGGGTCAAGTCACGGCTGACGATGATTGCGGGTCGATCTGGCTTAATCCCATGCGCTTGCACACCCATCAAGTGCCCTAATACGCGTTGACCCACATCGCGTAAATCCACAGCACGAGCTGAAAGGGTAGCATCAGGGATGGCTTCGAGCTGCTGAGCAATCGTCTCAATCGCATCCATCCAGGCAGCCTCGGCGTTTTTTCCAGCTTCGATATCACTTTCTGCTAAGGAGACCAGTGAATCATCCTCTAAGAACATCATATGGGCATCAAATATTTCAGCCTCTTTCTCCTTAGCTTGTGCCTTTACTGCATCCCTAAGACCTTTGAGCTCTTCGATCGCTGAGGCTCTGGCTTTTTTCAAACGCTGTTTTTCTGCTGCTGGGTCTGTGATTGTGTAGTGGGGAATCGTTAGGGATTGTTTCTGAACTTTGAAAATAGGACCGCTTGCCAATCCAGGTGCTGCAGGGATTCCATTAAGAATGTGTGTCTCAGCCATTGATTCTTCCTTAAAATATTCTCGCAAAAGCTGCGGTGGAGAAATTATACCCTCAGCTAATACCTACATTGGGCTTCAGATAGCTAATTTAATCTTATACCAATACCTGCTTCCCTAGAAAAAACGAGAGAATATCGCTTTTCCACGAGCTCAGACTAGCAATTCTTAAAGCTCTTCAATCTTTAAGAATAGGTGCATCGAGTTGGCTTGAAAGCTTTCCCCACTTATGCTAAAATGGAAACTCCAACAGGTAGGGGACTACCAACAATTACCCCCCATATATGGGAGTAGTCTTCAGGAGCGAGCATGATTTGCCCATTTTGTCAGCATTCAAATTCAAAGGTGATAGACACAAACAAAGATGCACATGGCGGTATACGGCGCCGACGCGAGTGTCTGAATTGCCATCAGCGCTTTAGCACCTATGAACGCCCAATTCTAACCACACCGATGCTGATCAAACAAAACGGGACACGCGAAGAATTCGACCGCGAAAAATTGCTGCAGGGTTTGCGCATTGCTTGCGCAAAGCGCCCTGTACCAGCTGCCGCCTTAGAAAAATTAGTTGACGACATTGAAGCTGAGTTACAAAAAAAGGGGCGTGTGGAAGTTAACTCCCGGGTCGTGGGCGACTTAGCCATAAGAGGGCTCAAAGAGCTTGACCACGTCGCCTATATCCGTTATGCCATTGTCTACCTGCGCTTAGATGACCTTCACGCAGTTCGGGATGAAATTGACCGGCTGCTTTCTGAAGAAGAAACCATTTAGAGGACTTATCATGGAAACTATTAACCTCCCTCGTGCGGGGCTCTTACCCACACCACCCTTACCAGAAGGCTTGCCCTCAATCATATTGAGCGAAAACTCTCGCCAGATCCTCGAGCGGCGTTATCTACGCCACGGCGATGACGGCACACCAGCCGAGACAATCGATGAGATGTTCTGGCGCATTGCCTGGCATGTCGCTTCTGCCGAAGGTGAGGACGACCAAGCCATGCCAACCGCAATCACCTTTTATAAAGCACTCGTTTCAAAGTCTTTCTTCCCCAACTCACCTACGTTTACTGGCGCTGGAACACCTTTAGGCCAACTGGCTGCTTGCTTCGTCCTGCCCATCTCTGATGATATGGGACGCTCTCCCGATGGCATCTTTTCTACCCTGCGTAATGCTGCGCTCATTCAGCAAACTGGCGGAGGGAATGGATTCGACTTTTCACGATTGCGTCCCAAAGGTTCGCTAGTAAAATCTTCGTCAGGTCAAGCGACTGGTCCCGTTGGCTTCCTCAAGGTATACGATAATGCCTTTGGTGAGATCGCCCAAGGCGGCACGCGCCGCGGCGCTAATATGGGTATTTTGCGCGTGGATCACCCTGATATCGAAGACTTTATTACCTGTAAAAATAATGAGTACGCCATCACGAATTTTAATATCTCCGTTGCCATCACCGACGCATTTATGCGCGCTGTCGAAGCCGATGAACCCTGGGAGCTGCGCTTTCCGGATATCCAATCGCCGCTCTATAAAACCTTTAGTGGCACCTTAGAGGGCGCAGAGCGCGCTGGCATTCCGATCCGCACCTATAAAACAGTACCTGCCCGTGAGCTTTTCAATAAACTCGTCGCACAAGCACACCATAACGGAGAACCTGGTGCTTTGTTCTTGGATGCAGCCAACCGCGCTAACCCTGTGCCGCACTTGTATGACCTTGAAGCCACGAACCCTTGCGGGGAGCAATGGTTAGGTCCTTATGAAAACTGCTGTTTAGCTTCCATCAACCTAGCGGAGCACTTTGGCCCGGATGGAACCGTTGACTGGGCAAAATTGCAGCAAACCACGCAAACGGCAACCCGTTTTCTGGATGATGTGGTCGATAAAAATGCTTATGTTCCCGCTGTACCGCAGTTGAAAGAGGCTGCTTTAGCAGCGCGGCGAATTGGGCTGGGGATCATGGGATTAGCAGATCTCATGTATCACTGCGGAGTACGCTATGGCTCGGATGAATCTTTGGAGTTTGCCTCACAAGTGATGGAGTTTATCCGCTTTCATTGCATGCTCACCAGCGTTCATTTAGCCACCGAGCGCGGTCCCTTCCCGGCTATTCAAGGTAGCATTTATGATCGAGATGCGCTGAAATGGACGCCATCAGAGCCATTAATTCCCTACACAAACGATTGGCAGCGCCCTAAAATCAACTGGCAGCAGGTCGTCGATGGCATCAAGCGCCATGGAATCCGCAACGCCGCGCAAACCACCATTGCCCCCACGGGTACGATTGGCACGGTGGCTGGCTGTGAGGGCTATGGCTGCGAGCCGGTTTTCGCTTTGGCTTATGTGCGCCATGTAAATGATCATGGCAAGGACCTGCAGCTCAATTATGTCAGCCCGCTCTTCCAAGCTGCGCTTGACCGCACTGACCTTAACCCAGAAACAAAAGCAAGCATCATTTCCCAGGTGATCGAGCAAGGCACCTGCCAGAATATCGCTAAGCTGCCCGAAGATATCCGTAATGTGTTTGTCGTTTCAGCAGATGTGACCGCACGTGAACACATCCGCATTCAAGCAGCACTGCAGCGCTTTGTTGATAACAGCCTGAGCAAGACGATTAACTTCCCGGCGGATAGTACCGAGGAAGATGTTGCGGATGCCTTCCGCTATGCTTGGGAGTTGGGGTGCAAAGGCTTGACAGTTTACGTGACCGGTTCCCGCGAGAAAGTAGTCTTGGAGACGAAGACCACTATGCAAGCCAAGCAAACCACGGCAGCGAGCGAAGCCTCTGTGCCCCAGCTATTCGGGCAGGATATCGAAGCGCAGTTGAGATTTTGGAAAGATTCCAAAAAACCACGCCCGCGCATCCTAAAAGGCTACACATCTGTGATTGAAACACCCTTAGGAAAAGCATTCGTCACCATCAACGAAAACGGCAATGATCAACCTTTCGAGGTGTTCATCAATACCGCTAAAGCCGGCTCCGAAACAGCCGCTCATTCCGAAGCCATCGGCCGGCTGATATCTTATGTGTTACGCATCGCTTCCCCTGTGGAGCCGCGCGATCGGTTGAAAGTGGTAATAGAGCAGCTCGCAGGGATTGGAGGTGGGCGCTCGTTGGGCTTTGGGCCCAACCGTGTGCGTTCGCTGCCCGATGGCATTGCCAAAGCTCTAGAGGAATATCTCATTCAAAAGCATTCTCACAACGAACAAGAAGCGGAAGTCGTCATCCCACCGGAGCAACTCCCCATCCCAAACCCTTCTCAAGATAACTACCGTACCGGAGAACTCTGCCCAGAGTGTGGTCAGGCAACTTTTATTAATGAGGAAGGTTGCCGTAAGTGTTATACTTGTGGATATAGTGAGTGTTAATGACGGAGGTGAGTAAAGATGTCTGAATGGCAACGTGCTCAAATCGAAATCAATCAACACCAAATCAGTTATCTCCGCACCGGCGGAGAAAAACCACCCATCATCTTACTGCACGGTTTCACCGAAGATAGTTCCACCTGGGACGAAGTGGCAAAGGCATTAGCGCCGAACTACGATCTGATCATGCCCGACACCATTGGGCATGGAGAGTCGAGCCGCCTTCCGGCAGATGGTGCTATCGACCCTTTGCAAGACCTGACGGTATTTATTGATACCTTAGGGCTGCAAAAAACCGCCATAATCGGTCATTCTATGGGTGCAGCTATCGCAGCTGAATTTACCGCCCAAAACCCCGAAAAAGTGGCTGCATTGGTATTAGAAGAGGTACCCTGGTTCGATCCAGCCTCTCCACCAGAAATCCCTCAGAAGTTTTTAGCTGCTAATAACCCAACCGTGATTAAAAACCTATCGGGATCGAATCTCCAGGAAGCCCTAACCTACAGCCAAGAACATCATCCTGATTGGGATGAAACCGCGCATAAAGCCTGGGCTGGATCAAAAATACGCTTTGACGCCGAATGGTTCCAGGCGGACTGGAAACCGCAAACCAACTGGGAGGAAATTGCAGCACAGATCGCATGCCCAACGCTGATCATCAGTGGGCAGGCTGCTTACGGTGGCATGCTCTCAGCAGCAGTCGTGATCAAACTTCTCAAGATCATCCCTGGAGCAGAATGGTCCAACATTGTTGGCGCTGGGCATTTTGTTCACTACGATAAACCTGTTCCATACATCGAAACCGTGATGGAATTCCTCAAGCGCAATTACCCAGTTAAAAAGGCATGAGCGAAGTTCGTAAGATCACATCGAAAAAATTCGTTTTAATGGCGGGCAACATCGGAAGCGGAAAAACTTCCCTGACCCGCCTTCTTGGTGATAAGTTGGGCTGGCAGACCGCCTATGAATCAGTAATCGACAACCCTTACTTGGCTGATTTTTATGCTGATATGCGCCAGTGGGCTTTCCATCTGCAGATTTACTTTCTAGGCAAACGTTCCCTTCAACACCGCGCGTTAGCCGAGGATTCCAGCTCTGCGATCAGTGACCGCAGTATCTATGAAGACGCCCATATTTTTGCGCGGGCATTAAACCAAATGGGCAATATGACCGATCGCGAGTTTGATACCTACCTTCGGCTATACAAAGTGGTAGTCAGCAGCTTACCCAAACCGGATTTGCTGATCTACCTCAAGGCACCCGTTCCTGTGCTGCTCCAGCGCATCCAAATTCGCGGGCGCTCGATTGAAACCGGCATTGACGAAGCCTATCTTACTCTTCTCGATAATCTCTATGAGGAATGGATTAACAGCTTTGACCTCTGCCCAGTGTTGACTATCCAAAGCGACGCGGTCGACTTTGTGAACCGTAAGGAACAGCTGGATCTGGTCGCTTCTCACATGCTAGACCGCTTAATCGGTTCTGAGAAAATCATCTTAGATTGAAATAATAACTTCTTGCTGCCCAACCTTGACATTGAGGGTGTTAAAAATGTCCAGAATATTAATAAATGAACAACTTTATATTCAAGAAGATCACAATATTTTCAACCCCCACCCCTTTGATTCCCCTCCCCAGCGTCTCGTTTCAGATTTAACCTGACTGACCGACGCTGGTGAGGGGAAAGATGTTTGCAGGCGGGCGCGGCCCCCCCCGCCCCCTAAAAAAACACCCCCCCCCCCCACAGCGGCCGCCAACACCCCACGTCCTTTTGGGGGGGGGGGCGGGAGGGGGAGGGGGGGGGGAAAATCTTATCCCTTGAAAAAATTGATGGAGGGAATTGATCAACGTTTTTTTTCAACCCCCGCTGTATTTTTAGGTCTTGTTA
>DMCS01000005.1 GCA_003445715.1 Candidatus Mesolinea sp.
GGGGCGCTTCCGCGTAGAATGGATTAGCGCCGCCGAGGGCGATAAATATGCGCGCGTGCTCAATGAAATGCAAGCAACGCTGGATGCCATGCCGGAAGAGGAATTGCTCGCGGAAATCGAACGTCTGCGCCCTGAAATGGAAAGGCGACTTGGCCGCTTAGGCACAATTCCAGGCGTAGGTCCAGCCTTAGACTATACGCAGGGCATCATTGAAGCTATGCAGGCAAAAGAGGCGGTGGCGAGATGATCGGCACGAGCTTTGCCGAAGAAGTTAAAGCGCTGCCTGGCGGTGAAGCCCTGGAAATGTGCTACTCTTGCGGCACTTGCACGAGCAAGTGTATGATCCAACTCAAGCAAGAGCCTGAGTATAACCCCCGCCGATTGCTGCGCATGGTCATGATGGAAATGCGTGCGCAAGCCTTCGCCAACCCAACTACCTGGCTGTGCTCAGCTTGCGATCTGTGCTACCCGGCTTGTCCGCAGCAAATCCACATCTCCGACGTTATTACTGCAGTCAAGCAAATCGCCTCGCAAAATGGGATAAAAACGCCCTTAGCAACGTCGGTAGTCAATCAGCAAACCTGTGTGGCGTGCGGGCTGTGCGTTGAAGTCTGTCCGTATGACGCTATCAGCTTGCAGGTGGTCAAAGTGCCTTATCGTGGCGCTGTGCCGGTTGCCGTCGTTGAGAGCAACCTTTGTATGGCTTGCGGGCTATGCGGTGCAGTTTGCCGCTCGAATTCTATTGGCATCCCAGAGGAATATTCGGATTTGGACGTGGTAGAAGATATTTGGTCCTGGCTGCGACCAGAAGGAGCCAGCTTATGAACGCTACTCCCATGAAAGTTGCCCTCTTCCAATGCCGCTGGTGCTTATATTCGCCAGAAGACCAAGCTTGGGTCGACCACAACCTGCCCGAGAACATCCATCTCGTCAAAGTTCCTTGTACCGGCCGTATCGATCCGCTTTTTATCCTCAATGCGGTGCAGGGTGGCGCAGATGGCGTGATGATTAACGGCTGCTTGCCGGAAAAATGCCACTTCAAAGAAGGAAATTTAGCCGCCCGCCGGCAATTAGCTGAATTTGGCAGCTTTTTAGATTATATAGGCTACGAGCAAGCCCGCGTCCGCTTTGTTTGGTTGGACCTGCAGGACCGTGGGCGCATCCAACGCGAATTAGCTGCTTTTGAGCGTACCTTAGAGCAGCTCGGTCCAGCGCAAGCCCTTGCCACACGGGCGCCCGCCGCAACGGGAGGCACCCATGACTGAGCTGGAAACCAAAATCCGCGCCGAAGCTGAGCGCTTGCTCTCCGAACACCTAGTTGATGTGGTTGTTGCTTTCCGCAAGGAAGATGCCCCGCTGCACCCGCAGCCGGCTTTCTTCACGCAAGTGGACGAATTGCAGGATTTAGTCTACAACGGCCTATGTGCCAATAACTTAGCCAATTATCTCACACGCCACCCGCAAGAGACGCGCATCGGCATGGTCGTGCGCGGCTGCGAGAACCGTTCGGTTAATGCACTCGTTGTGGAAAAACAGCACACCCGCGAAAATTTGGTGCTCATTGGCATCCCTTGCGAGGGCATCCTCGATTGGCGCCACATTGTGGCGCTCACTGGCGAAAACGTGCTTTCTGTGGAAGAGAACGGCGAATCTGTGTGCGTTCACACCCGCGAGAATACCTTCGCGTTCTCACGCGTGGAATTGCTGCATCCTTCTTGCCAGCGCTGCCTGCATCCCAACCCAATCTCAGCGGACGTCTTGTTGGGTGAACTAAAACCAGAAGGCGACCCAGAACTCATGCGTCTGCGCATTGAGGCACTGGAAAATTTAACTCTTGAGGAGCGCAATGCCTGGTTCAGACACGAAGCGGAGCGCTGCATTCGCTGCTACGCCTGCCGCGAAGCCTGCCCAATGTGCTATTGCACCGAATGCTTTGTCGATCACACAGAGCCACGCTGGAGCGAAAGCGGCGTGACGCCGGCAGGCATGCAAGCCTGGCATATTGTCCGCGCTTTCCACCAAACCGGGCGCTGCACGAGCTGCGGTGCCTGTGAACGCGCCTGTCCGATGGATATCCAAATGACTTACCTGACCGACAAACTCAACTTGGATATGATAGATGCATATCAATTTGAGGTTGGAATGGATACAACAACCCAGCCGCCATTTGCAACCCTCACGCTGGATGATAAAAACCGCTTTATTACCCGAGGGAAATGATCATGGCTTATCGCTTACCTAAAAAGGGTTTAGACCAAACCCTGCGAGCTTGGGCAGAGCAGTCGAAGGTTTTCGCCCCACAAAAGCGCGAGGGCTACGCGCAGTTTCTGCCCTGGAAGGCTGGCGTGGAGTTGCTCTTGGACGAACCGCATAACACACGCTTCCCACCCAAAGCCTTCCTCCTGCCCCAATCGGAAACATTGCTGACATATAACCGCAAGCTCAATCAGCTGGAAACACCCACCTTACAAATTTCGCCGCGCATCATCTTTGGCATCCGCCCATGTGACGCCCACGCTGTAGCGTTGCTGGATACCGTTTTTGCCACGCAGGAAAACCCGGACCCCTATTGGCGGGCTCGCCGCGAGCAAACTATACTTATCGGCGTGGGCTGCAACCAACCCGCTACGACCTGCTTTTGCACCTCAGTTGGTTCCAGCCCCTTTGACCATGCCGGCCTGGATGCCATTTTCACCGATATCGGTGAAGCCTATCTGGTCGAGACGTTTACAGAACGTGGCGAAGCTCTTTTTGCTGGTCTGCCGCAGGCTGAAGCGAACGATGAAGGGCAGGCTCGCAGCATTCAGCAACAAGCTGAAGCGGGGCTCACGCCGGCTTTCGCCACAGATAATCTCAAAGACCATCTAGACCAGATTTTTGATAGCTCTTTGTGGAACGAATTTGCCCAATCCTGCCTCGGCTGCGGGATCTGCACCTTCCTCTGCCCCACCTGCTTCTGTTTTGATATCGTGGACGAAGCCCAGCGCGATGAACGCGTGCGCAACTGGGATACTTGCATGTTCCGCATTTACTCGCTTGAAGCCTCGGGCCACAACCCGCGTCCCTCGCGCGCTGAACGCACCCGCCAACGCCTGATGCACAAATTTAGCTATTGGATTGAGCATGCCAATCAGTTTGGCTGCACCGGTTGCGGGCGCTGCGTGCGCTACTGCCCCGTAGGCTTAGATATCCGCGCCATGCTTCGCAAAGCTGCTGCCACCCCAAGCGAGGTTGTGCATGCTAACTAATACCTACCAAAACCCATATCTGCCCACGCCCATGCATGTGCTGCGTGCCTACTATGAGTCTACCGACCGTACCTTGAAGACGCTCGAGCTCTCTTTTGATAACCCCCAAGACCGTTTGGCTTTCTTCCGCAAGTTCAATCCCGGCCAGTTTTGCCAGCTTTCTGTCTTTGGCAAAGGCGAATCCCCTTTAGGGGTCGCCTCAGCCGCTTGGGAGGGCGATTTTGTGCGCTTTACGGTTCAAAAAATGGGCGCGGTAACCAAGGCACTGCACCGGCTGCAACCTGGCGACCCCATCGGTATGCGCGGACCCTTGGGCAACGGCTTCCCCCTCTCCAAATGGAAGGGCAAAAACTTAGTCATCATCGGCGGAGGATGTGCATTTTCCACGCTCTATGCCCTTACCAAGCACGTGCAGCACCCGCAAAATCGTCCTGATTTTGGGCAGATTATTGTCATCTATGGCGCCCGTTCCTCCGGCTTGTGCATGTATAAGCATGATATTCAGAGTTGGTACCAGCGCGAGGATATGGAAGTACACCAGGCTATCGATGTGCCAGAAGAGGACTGGATGCACCACGTCGGCTATGTGCCGGATGTGGTCAAGGAAGTAGCTCCTTCGCCAGTAAACGCCGTCGCTGTCGTTTGCGGTCCGCCAATCATGACCAAATTCACGCTGCCAGCGCTGGTGCAATTAGGCTTCCCGCCTGATGCGATTTTTACCTCGCTAGAAAAACGCATGAAATGCGGCTTGGGCAAGTGCGGCCGCTGCAATTTAGGTTCAAAATACATCTGCAAAGACGGTCCCGTCTTTAGCTTGGCAGAGTTGAATGCCCTGCCGGCAGATATCTGATTGGAGAGAAGATGAGTCAACGCGGCTTAGCCCAAAAAACGCGCGACGAACACACCATGACCATCCACCGCGGAATGGTGACGCGTAACTACCTGATGACCTGGGACCTGGATAAATGTGTCGGCTGCCAAATCGGACCCATCGTCTGCCCCAAAGAAGCCCTCACCCATGTACCAGCTGTATTGGAGAATAACCGCATCGTTAAGCGCCCCTCTGTGGACGTAGATGAACACAAGTGTGTCAACTGTGGCATGTGCGTCGTTACTTGCCCGATGCACGCTATCACCCTCACAGTCAATGGCAAGCCTGAGATTCCAGTAGAGGTATATGGCGCTTTCCCGGAGATCCTTGCCAAGACCATCTTCCGCCGCGAGCTATTTGATTTTGCCCTTACCGATTTTGTCATCGAGAATTGCTCAGCTAATGTCATTAGCTATGACCCAGAGCGCGATACCTTGCGCATTGACTTTGACCATTGCATTCATTGCCGGCAATGTGAAGTAGCCAGCCAGGGTGCCTTTGAAGTGCGCCAACCCTGGCAGGGTTCGGTGGAGCTGCACCGCGAGCGCTGTGTGGAAGGCTGCTTTGCTTGCGCGGATATCTGCCCCACGCGCGCCTTGCACATCAACGAGCAAGGCGAGCTGGTTTTAGCAGATTACTACTGCATTAAGTGTGGCGCGTGTATGCAGGTCTGCCCAATTAAACCCGAGTATAAGACCGAAGAATTCACCTTTGATTATTCCGGTATGCAGGTCCAGCGCACGCGTCAGGTGCTCGCCAACCCCGACGAGTTAGCGATCAAGGTAGAGCGCTGGCGCATCAATCACACGCCGGTTTCTAGCGCAGCCTGGATCGAAGCCTTGCGTAAGCTTTCCGATGATAAAGCCGCGATGGTGGAGATTGACCGTAAAAATGCCTTGCGCCGTGCTGACCTCATCCGGGCCTTGCGCGGGCACGACCGCACAACCATCCGCCCGGTTGCTAAAAAAGGAAAATAAACCCGCTCTACGGAGCTAGGTAACCTCGGGTTCCGAGCCGTAAGCAAACTTAGCCGTAAAGTCAAAGGACCACCCCGTCTCACGAGTATATTCAGGGTTGTGTTCGCCTGGTTCAAAGATTAATACCCGCGCTTTTGAGCGCAAACGGCTGAATTTATCTATGCCCGGTGTGGTCGCAATCACATTACGGAAAGTGCCACTGTTAAGATAATACTTATGCTGTCCGTCTTCGACCTGCAGAAGCTCGACTTCTGGGTTATGCGTGTGCCCGCAGACAATACATTGCATCGTTGAGGCGCCCGGCTGCAGGCATTCTTCTTTCGCAACCAGATTCACAATCGAGCCTAATCTGATGCTCTTCGCAAGGGCATCACTCGTGCGCCTGACCAGCCAGAAGGGGATGCCATGTTTCCAGGTGCTCCTGCGTAATAATAACGCGAGGGTTCGGCTGGAAACTCCTGCTAATCCGCCTAGAGTCAGGATCCTTTGGCTAAGCTCGGCGTTCTCGGCAATATCATTCATTGCCCGCAGGAAAATCGGCTCCAGGTAATCCCAAGCTTCGCTCTGGCTAAGGCCAGGGGTTGTGAGCAAAAATTTCACCAGGGCACTGGCTGGCCGCACGTTATCAAAGTCCATCAGCCGCTGATACAGCAGAACCAAATCCGCATTTGCGAGGATCGCGTGCTCAGTGTAATACTCCCGAAAAAGCTTGGGCAATTTGGCTGCCAATTCCAACGTTGTGATGTCTCCCAGCACCGGCCTGCCATAGACTTCTGCGGGAATAAAAGTGGGGATACTTTGCATTTCCTTCAGATTGAGCCCAAAGTTGCTTGGGTCATATTCATGTCCATGCCGTACCAATACAAACGGCTTCCCCTGGGAATAGGCAATGAATTGATTGGGAAAAGGGGCATTATTGATGGGCAAGCCCAGTAATTGCTGCACCTGATGGCGGATGAGCGGGGTAGCATTGGCCAGGCGGTCGTGGTTCCCTGGCAGAAAATCCACATTGACTTGCCTTTGAAATGTATTTTCCAAACCGCGAATGATTTCTAAGGTCTCCGCTACCCGCTCTTCCTGAGCAATAGTCGCCAAAATGGCGGCAATGCGCGTTTCCAAGGCGCTGCCTTCGCCTACCTCGTTGAGGTGCATGTAAGGACGCAAACCATTTTCTAACCATAAAGCTGAGCGGGTAATCTCGAAAATATCTCCGGCTAAAACCAGTTCAACCTTGGCAATGTGATTTTTATGGATAAAATCGGCAATTTCATTGAAGTAGACGCAATAAACACTGGCTGGCAGGTTGTTATCAAATTTAACATTGCCTAGCGAATTCGAGCTTGCTTCAGCCAAGTGCAGGTCAGACATGACAATAAGCATAGTCTTTTGTAGCTTTAATATAACACGCCAATATTAATAACTGACGCCAAATTTTATAGAAGTGGATTAAGCATTGTTAAAAGTTCTCTCATGAGCTATTCGCTCTGCCAGAGAAAGGCTCCCGCCTCTTTCGAGCCAAAGATTAAGCGGTTCGGATTGGCAGGGTCAATCAGAGCCAAGTCTAAAGATAAAGTGACGCACTCATCGTGCCAATCTGTTCTAAGGATGGCTGCAAAAGCTAAATTGCATGGCTCATGACTTTGTGGAAGGTTTCAATACAGGCGGTCACCGCTTCATCATCCACATCGTGGTGCGTGACTAAGCGAAAAGTGCGCTTGCCAGTATCTCCTATCAGAATCCCTTGTTTTTCCATAGCTTTTACGATGGCGGGAGCATCTAGCCGCACTTCCGGGTCGAGCGCTAAATAAACCATGTTGGTATAGGGCGTACCTTTATCGAGGCGCAGTCCGGGTACCTCAGCCAATCCTTTTGCAAGCAAGCGTGCTCGTTCGTGATCCTCTGCCAAGCGCTCGATCATCGTATCCAGCGCCACCAACCCTGCTGCAGCTAAAATACCCGCTTGGCGCATCCCACCTCCGAGCATCTTGCGCAGCCGCCGTGCCTTGTCGATAAATGCCTTGCTTCCACACAGCACGGATCCTACGGGTGCACACAAGCCCTTACTCAGGCAAAAGGTCACGGAATCGACAGCCCGCGTCAAGTCAGCAGCTTGCACGTTCAAACTAATGACAGCGTTGAAGATGCGCGCGCCATCCAGATGGAGCACCAGGCTATGTTCTTGTGCAAATTTCCCCACTTCATCGCAATACTTTACAGAGAGCGGAACTCCACCGCAATCATTTTGGGTGTTCTCGATGATAACCATCTTCGAGATCGGCTGATGGATATCCTCTGGCGAACGTAATCCTTTCTCCAGGTCAGCCAGCGCTAACGTGCCATCCGCCTGGTTAGGGATGGTGTTTATCACCACACCACCCAGTGCTGAGACGCCGCCAGCCTCATGCAGGAAGGTATGCCCCTGCCTGCCCATAATGACCTCATCGCCCCGCCCGCAGTTCGCCAGCACAGCCAGCAAATTACCCATCGTGCCGGAGGCGACAAATAGCGCTGCTTCCTTGCCCATCAGCCTGGCGCTCTTGGCTTCAAGGGTGTTAACAGTCGGGTCTTCCCCATATACATCATCCCCGACCAGGGCACTAGCCATCGCCTGACGCATCGCTGGGGTGGGATGGGTGATTGTATCGGAACGAAAATCGTAAATTTTCATTGCATCTCCATGAGTGAAAGGTCCGAGAGTACTTTTTGTAAATCTTGCGGCAATTTTGCCTGAAATTCAGTCGGGGTCTTTTCGCCGGGCAAGGTAATTTTGATGCTTGCAGCGTGCAAAAAAAAGCGATCGAGCGGCAGTGAAGGCTTGCGGTGCCCATACACCCGATCTCCTGTAACCGGGCAGCCTAAAAAGGCTAAATGTACCCGGATTTGGTGCGTGCGGCCTGTAACAGGGCGCACCTCAAGCAATTCATGGTCCCGAAAGCTCTGGATTGAGCGGTATTCGGTGACGGCTTTGCGCCCCTCGCCGGCATAGAGCGCCGCCATGCGTTGGCGGTGCTGAGGATTTCGCCCCACAGGCGCCTCAATGCGGCCAATAGGCGTCGGCGGATGGCCATCCACAAGTGCTAAATAGGTTTTCTCCGTTCGGCGGGATTTAAACTGGCGAATCAGCCAGGTATAAGCTTCCTGCGTGCGCGCCAAGATCAACACTCCCGACGTTTCCTTATCCAGCCGGTGCACCACACCTGGGCGCTGCGGATCGCCCACCTGACCCATCTCCGGCCAGCGGTAAAGGGCAGCATTGACCACGGTGCCCTTTTGGTGACCAGCGCCAGGGTGTACGATCATGCCCGCCGGCTTATTGATAACCACAACGTGCTCGTCTTGATAAATGACTTCCAGTGGGATGTTTTCCGCTTGTAACAACTCTTGTTCTGGTTCCGGCAGCTCAACACGCACGTTTTGCCCCTGCTCCAGTTTGAAAGCTGGTTTGAGCACCGTCTCGTCATCTACCCACACTTTGCCAGCCTCAATGAGGCTCTGCAGCTGGGAGCGCGAAAAACCTGTCACTTTTTCTGCTAAAAATTTGTCTAAGCGCAGCGGCTCCCCTTGCTCGTAAATAAATTGCTGCACGTTGCTATTCATTGTTGGGCTTGCATGCTTTCATCAGTTGATTTTGGCGATGATTGGGTTTTTCTTTCCTCTACAATCATGCTGATAAGTAAGAGGATCACACTCACCGTTACGCAGGAATCAGCCAAGTTAAACACCGGAAATCTGCCTACAGCCACAAAATCAACCACATAACCTAAGGTGAGACGGTCAATCAGATTGCCAATCGACCCGCCGACCATCAGCCCAAGGCAAATCCGTTGAAAAAGATGACCTTCTGGCAAGGTCTGATAGTAGATTAAAATTGCAAGTGTAATCGCAACGGTCAGCCCAATGAGCACTGCATTCCCACCCTGGAACATGCCAAAAGCCGCACCGGTATTCGCCCAGTGCACGATGCGCACAAACTCCCAAGGTGGAAAGACTAGTATCGCCTCACCCAAGGCTAAGTTTTGCTGCACCGCACGCTTTGTAAGTTGATCTAATGCGATCACCACAAGGGCAATCAGCACTAACATAAGATTTGACTTGGTATTTTGTTTCAAGTTGCTTTCCTCAGCTCGCTTTTTGGATCGCGATAGTAAGCTCTTCGCCATCGAAGCTATCACTGGCTGTGATCCACTTTTCCGGAATCTCGTCTGCAATCAATTCTACCGCCAGCGTCTCTGCTTGAATAAATTCTGCAAAAGCTTGCACCGCTCCGCTCAAGCGAGGTGTGGCTTGATAAGCCAAACGAATGCGATCAGCAAGGTCTAATCCGCCATCTTTACGCAGGGTTTGCACGCGGCGCACAAACTCTCGCGCCAAGCCTTCATTAATCAACTCTGGGGTGAGTTCGATATCCACAGCAGCTAAATAAGGACCATCGGAGGCAACCTCGAAGCCGGTGTGGGCAGTGCTGTGTACCTCTACCTCATCAGGTTGAATTTCGTAGAATTTTCCATCCACGTTTACCACGAGATTAATGCCGTCCAGCAATTTGGCAGCGCTTTCCTGAACAGGCAAATCCAAAATGGCTTGGCGGATCTTCGGATAAAGTCCCTTATACTTTTGCCCCAACTGCTTTGGAAGAGGGTTGAGACTGTAGGTTACCGCCTCCGCGCTGCCGCTGAGGACGCGCACCGACTTGACGTTGAGTTCATCCATAAGCAGTTCCTTAAAGCGCTCAACAATCTCAGCATCCTCAGCTGAGCTGACCGCAAATGCAACTTCAGCCAAAGGTTGGCGCACTTTAATATTGCTTTTCATGCGCGCAGCGTGCCCTAAGGATGCCAAGCGCATCACCAGCGCCATCTCACGGTTAAGTTGTTCATTGATGCTTTGCTCAACGGGTTTTGGCCAATCAGCTAAGTGCACTGAGAGCGGCGCGCCTTCGTCCACCGAACGCACCAAATTTTGGTAGAGCTCATCAGCCATAAAGGGCATCGCCGGGGCAAGCAGCTTGGCAAGCGTGGTCAAAGCCTGATAAAGCGTTTCGTAGGCAGCTGCTTTATCCCCATCGGATTCACTCTTCCAGTAACGACGGCGTGAGCGGCGCAAGTACCAATTGGATAGTTTATCGACAAAGGCTTCAATTGGTCGGGTTGCACCCAGAACATCGTAGGTCTCATAAGCTTGGGTCACATCGCGCACGAGGACGTTCAGCTCCGAGAGCAGCCAGTAATCTAACTGCATAAATTGAGGCAGTACCTGTTGGTCCGGTTTCCACGCATCCAGGTTGGCATAGGTTACAAAGAAGGAGTATGTATTCCATAGGGTCAGGCTGAAATTACGAACAATCTCACCAACTTGATCTGCATTGAAGCGGCGTTCATTCCCTGGCGGTGTGGAGGTATACAAATACCAGCGTAGCGCATCTGCCCCATACGCATCGATTACTTCCCAGGGGTCAACCACATTCCCACGGGATTTGGACATCTTCTGGCCATCTTTATCCAGAATCAGACCTAAGCTGATGGCATTCTTATAACTAATGCTATCAAAGACCAAGGCACTAATGGCTAGGAGCGAGTAAAACCAACCACGAGTCTGATCGACAGCTTCGCAGATAAAATCTGCAGGGAACTGGCGCTTAAAGTCCTCCACATGTTCAAAGGGATAATGCCACTGTGCGACAGGCATAGCGCCTGAGTCGAACCACACATCAATGAGTTCCTTAACGCGCCGCATGGTGCCCTCGTCGCACTCCGGGCAGGTAAACTGTACTTGGTCGATAAAAGGCCGATGCAGATCCATGCCGCTCAAGTCTGTGCCGGCAAGCTCACTTAGCTCCGCTACCGAACCGATGCAGCGCTGCTTACGGCAGGTATCGCACTCCCACACAGGCAGCGGTGTGCCCCAATAGCGGTTCCTTCCCAAAGCCCAATCAATATTGTTTTCCAGCCAGTTGCCAAAGCGTCCGTTCTTGATATGTTCTGGGATCCAATTGATTTCCTGGTTCAATGCAACCAACCGGTCTTTAATTTGGCTGGTGCGGATGAACCAAGTAGGTCGTGCCATATACAGCAGCGGGGTATTGCAACGCCAGCAGAAAGGATAGGAGTGATTGTAGGTTTCCACCTTGAAGAGCAATCCGCGCTGCTCTAACTCCTCGATAATCAAGGCATCGGCGTCTTTCACGAATAAACCAGACCAATTTGTTACCTCGCGGTTGAACTTACCTTCGTCATTAATGGTCATTAGGACGGGTAAGTCATATTCCTTCGCCACCTCCATATCATCTGCGCCGAAGGCTGGAGCGATATGCACCAACCCCGTGCCGTCGCCGGTGGTAACGAAGCTGCCATTGACCACAAAGTGTGCTGGTTTGTCGGTCGGCAAAAAGGTGAAAAGCGGTGCATAGCGTTTGCCCTTGAGCGCTTTGCCCTTATATGTCTTGAGGATTTTGACAGGAATATCTCCGAATACCTTCTCCACAAGCTCTTTAGCTAAAATCAAGCGCTCATCACTTAGCCCGTCCGTGCGTGTGACCAACGCGTATTCCACGTCAGGGTTGGCAGCAACTGCCACATTGCCCGGTAAAGTCCATGGCGTCGTCGTCCAGACGAGCAGATAGGTGTTGGGCTCATCCACGAGCGGAAAGCGCACAAACACCGATGGATCCTCGGTATCGGCGTACCCCTGAGCGACTTCATGATCCGAAAGGGGTGTGCCACAGCGCGGGCAATATGGCACCACCTTATAGCCTTGATAAAGCAGCCCTTTATCCCAGATAGACTTGAGCAGCCACCAGACCGACTCGATATATTCGTTCCGGTAAGTTACATAAGCACGCTCAAAATCCACCCAATAAGCAATCCGTTGGGTGAGTTTTTCCCAATCCAGAATCCGTTCGAAAGCAGAATCGCGGCATAGGGCGTTAAATTTTTCAATGCCATAGCTTTCGATTTCGGCTTTATTCGTAAAACCTAAGCGTTTTTCCACCTCTATTTCAACCGGCAATCCATGTGTATCCCAACCGCCGCGCCGATCGACGTAAAAGCCTTGCATAGTTTTATAGCGTGGGAACATATCCTTGAATGCGCGCGCCAAAACATGATGGATACCGGGCTTACCATTTGCCGTTGGGGGACCTTCGTAGATCACATATGGCGGGCGATCTTTGCGCTCATCAGAAGATTTCTTGAAGATGTCATTCGCATTCCAAAAGCGCAGGATACCTTCTTCCATTACGTTTAGATTTAGCTTTGGCGAAATTGGTTTGAACATAAAACCTCCAATAAAAAACTCGTCCCAAATTCAGGGACGAGTGAGATCTCGCGGTACCACCCTGGTTCCCGGCTTTCCGGGCACCTCGGTCAGCTGCTCGCCAGAAGGCGAAGCTGGCGATTAGTAACGGGACGCTACCCCGGCGCACTTAATAGCCTATCGGCGTTCAGATTGCAGCTCCGGAAGGATTTTCGGCTTGCATTCCTGCCCCGGCTCGCACCTTCCCGGGTTCGCTGCCATTGCTTGCAAGCTTACTCGTTTCCATCATCGCTTTTGCTGGCTAATATTATCACACAATCTAATAATATTGCCAATTTTAGATTGTAAAAACACCCTCTATAGGGTGTTTGGGGTGCCTGAAGGGTTTCGAACCCTCAACCTCCTCATCCACAGTGAGGCGCTCTGCCATTGAGCTACAGGCACCATATTCGTATTTATATTAACACAGCCAACATTTCTATGCAAGCAAGTTTTTAACCCTCTCCACCAGCGCTTGCATGGGCACGCTTTCTTGCTGATGTGTCGCTAAATCCTTAATCACCACCGTATTTTCAGCTACTTCATCCGGGCCGATGAAGAGTGCCAGCCGCGCTCCCAAACGATCAGCATACTTCAGCTGCTTGCTAAGTTTATCCGCTTCTGGATAGAGGATCACCTGAACGCCTTCATCGCGCAAACGTGCTGCTGTGCGCATGGCAATCGCTTGCGTTGCCTCATCAAATACGGTCACGAGTACTGCTTTGCTCGCGCTTTTTTGCTCCGGAATCAAACCCAGTGCCTCCAGCAGCAACATGATGACCACATCACCCATTGCAAAGCCTACACCTGGCAATGGCTTGCCGCCAACATCCTCTACTAAGTTGGCGTAATGCCCGCCACCTAAGATGGCGCGGAATTCACCCGTCATATCATGTGCTTCAAAGACCGTGCCCGTATAGTAATCCAAGCCGCGGATAATCTTGGGGTCATAGGAGACAAATTCAGCCACACCTAACGCTTCGAGCTGCTTGAAGAGCGCCTGCAGCTCCTCGGATTGCTGCCACAAGTCTTTATTAGCAAGCAGCGCTTTCAGTGAGCTCAGTTGATCGGGCAGCAGGCCTAACCTCAGCACGTTTTCATCCCACACTTCCGCTGGCTGCTTATCGATTCGGTCAATCAGGCGCAGGACGGCAGGCCTGAGCTCAGCAGAGATGCCGATGCGGTTTAATTCTGCCTCCATCAACTTGCGGTTGTTGACCAGGATCTGCACCTGATCAGGGCGCAGCCCTAGGTTCCGGAAAAATGTAGCAGCCACAGCAATGAGTTCTGCATCTGCCTCCACGCCTTCCACACCGATCAGGTCGATATTCCACTGGAAAAATTCGCGGCTGCGGCCCTTTTGCGGGCGCTCATAGCGCCAGAAGGGACCAAAAGACCACCAACGCAGCGGGAAGGTCAGCGCATTTTGCTGGGCAGCCACCATGCGCGCCAGCGTGGGGGTCAGCTCTGGGCGGAGTGCAATCAGCTCGCCGCTGCGGTCGGGGAAGACAAATGCTTGCTCCTTAACCAACTCCTCGCCTGATTTGGCTGCATACAACTCTATCGTTTCTAAGCAGGGTCCATCGTACGCCTCATAGCCAAAAAGCTGGGAAGTCTCCCTGATTTTTTCAATCAGCCACTGGCGCTTAGCCATTTCTTCTGGGTAGAAATCCCGTGTGCCTTTAACGCTCTTGATAATATTCTTCATCATTTATTTCCAAATCTTAAGACTGGTAGAAGTATAGCATGTATCCTCTTCACTTTCTGCTCTCCCATAGGAAAAATCCTGCCCTAACTTCGATTGCTTGGTCCATGTTCTCGCCGGTCTCAGAGTGCGCAGCCTACCCGCAGGGTACCGAGCGAGAGAATGTGACCGCAGGTCTCACAAGCCTTGCATGGTCAGGAGACCATGCTAAAACATTTTTCTCTTTCTCGCCTGTCTACTGAGTGCGCAGCCTACACGCAGGGTACCATGCAAGAACAGACTCAAGTGCCCACAAAATGATTGACTTTTTTTGCCTATTCTGTTAACATCATCACGCAAATGGCGAGGTAGCTCAACGGTGGAGCAGTGGACTCATAAGCCATTGGTTGTGGGTTCGAATCCCACCCTCGCCACTTATCATCTCTGGGGGGTAAGAAAACAATATAACGCTCATGTCCTAAAGTTGGCAAAATGGTAATTTAGAACTTTTTTCTTTACCTCGTACTGAGTAGCCTCTTTATACTTTGACCGTTTTTGCAAAATCCGTTGACGCTCTTAAACCCACAGTGTATACTCTCTCGCAGAGTTCGGGGATATCGAAAGGTATCCCCATATTTTGCCTGGAATAAGGAATGCAAAACAAGAAAAACGCTTACCCAGAACTAGATCGCCAAAAGATCACCAGCAATAAAAACGGCTTGGTGACGCTTTGGCACTTGCTTAGCGGCTACCATGGGCATTATGCCCTTTCTGCCATCATGTTAGCCATCTCAGCCGCTTCCCGCACCGGAATGTATCTATTCCTGGGTTATTTTGTCGATCAAATTATCGGGCAGGGCAAGTTCGGCGCCGAACTGCTCCAAGGCGCAGCTACTTTTTTGGGCTTAATTATGCTTCAGGCTCTCTCCGGCTTTCTCAGCAATAAACTTGCTGCCCAAACCGCCGAAAGCAGCACCCGCCGTTTGCGGGATCTTCTCTTTGACCATATTCAACGCTTGAGTTTTGCCTATCATTCCGAAGTTAAAACTGGAGACTTGCTCGAGCGCGCATCCTCTGATGTGGACACCATTCGGCGTTTCATTGCCGATCAAGCAGTCGGTGTGGCGCGCATCATCGTGATATTCATCATTAATTTCACGGCTATTTTTCAGCTGAACCAGAGGCTCGCACTGATTTCTATCATCATTGTGCCGGTCATTTTGGTCATTTCCATCTTTTTCTTTCGCAAACTTTCGAAAGCCTATGAAGCTTATCAGGAACAGGAAGCAGTCTTATCCACCAATCTGCAAGAGAACCTGAGCGGTGTACGTGTGGTAAAAGCATTTGCCCGTCAATCCTACGAAATCAAAAAGTTTGACCAAAACAATTATGAAAAATATTTACGCGGCAAGCGGCTCAACCTGATGCACGCCCTTTTCTGGCCGATTTCAGATACGATTTGCGCGGCACAGATGATCGCCAGCAACTTTTTAGCTGCTACCATGGTTATCGATGGGATTATTACCCTTGGTAATTTCATCACCTTTTCCGGTCTCCTTGGTTGGCTCATCTGGCCAATCCGCAACTTGGGACGCTTGATCGTGGATACCTCGCGCGCGCTCGTTTCCTTAAACCGCGTCGTGGAGGTATTGCGCGTTCCTGAAGAACCGCTCTTTGAAGGCAGCTATCTCCCCCCCTCCGGCACGGTTCACGGCGATATTAGCTTCGAGCATGTCACTTTCGAATATGAGAAAGGACATCCAGTCTTGGAAGATGTTTCCTTTGAAGTAAAGGCTGGTCAGGTGATTGCTTTGCTTGGTTCCACCGGCTCAGGTAAAACCTCGCTCGTGAATTTGCTGCCACGTTTTTACGATATCACTTCTGGCAGCATCCGCCTGGATGGTGTAGACTTGCGCGAATATCCACGTAGTTTTCTGCGCAGCCAAATTGGCATCGTGGAACAGGAACCTTTCCTATTTTCCTGTTCCATTCGCGATAATATTACCTATGGCGTCACACGCCCAGTAACCCAAGAGGAAATTGAGGCTGCTGCACGCGAAGCTGCCATTCACGATGTCATCCTGAGCTTCAAGGACGGTTACGACACGCTGGTTGGGGAGCGCGGGGTAACCCTCTCTGGTGGGCAAAAGCAGCGCGTAGCTATCGCGCGCACCTTACTGCTCAACCCACGCATCCTCATAATGGATGATTCTACGTCTTCCGTCGATATGGAAACTGAAGTGCAGATTCGTGAGGCTTTGCAGCGCCTGATGGTTGACCGCACGACCTTTATCATCGCACACCGCATTCAAAGTATTATGAGTGCCGATCTGATTTTGGTTTTTGACGAAGGTAAAATCGTCCAATCTGGTCAGCATGAGGACCTCATCGACCAGCCTGGCATTTACCGCAGCATATTTGAAATTCAAACGCGCATTGAGAGCGCTTTGCAAGAGGAAATTGACAGTGTCCACTTATTATGACGAAAACGAACTTGACGACAATGTTCGTTTTAACGGAAATGTAATCAAGCGTCTGTTCGAGACGCTTGCTCCGCACAAGAAGACCATGATCGGCAGCATGGTTGCCATCATTTTAGTCTCTTTATTAGATGCGTATTTCACCCTGATCAATAAGCGCATCATCGATGAAGGCATCATTGCCGGGGATAAAACCGCTTTGGTCAGGCTCTTTACGCTGTATGGCGCAATTGTGTTAATTCAGGCTGTGGCGGTGTTTTTCTTCATCTACCTGATTGGGCTCCAGGGTGAAAAGGTGCGCTACGACCTCCGCAAGAAGCTCTTCAACCATTTGCAGCAGCTTTCCTTGGCGTACTTTAGCAAGACGCCTCTTGGGTGGATCATGTCCCGCGTGACATCGGATACAGAAAAGATGGCGGAACTGCTTACCTGGGGCTTGATTGATTCCACTTATGCTGTGGTAAATATTGTTACCGCTTCCATCTTTATGCTCAGCATCAACTGGCAGTTAGCCTTGATTGTGATCGCATCTCTGCCTGTGATGCTCTTTGTAGCTTTCAAATTCCGCACACGTATTTATTATCACTACCGCCAGTCGCGTAAAGCCAATTCCAAGATGACAGCCAACCTCAATGAAAACATCACAGGGGTCCGCGTGGTCAAAGCACTGCGCCGTGAAGACCGAAACTTAGAAAACTTCAAAGTACTATCCACCGATATGTACCACTCCAGTTACCGTGCCGCTTACCTTTCAGCGCTTTTCCAGCCGACAATTCAAACTATCAGCGCGCTTTCATTAGCCTTAGTGATGTGGCGCGGCGGTTTGAGTGTTCAGACTCAGGCAATCACCATCGGCGGACTGCAAGCCTTCATTTCCTACATCATGATGATCCTTTGGCCCGTGCAGGATTTGGCGCGCGTGTATGCCGATATGCAAAACGCTGTGGCATCCTCTGAGCGCGTTTTCTCACTGATCGATACCCAACCCGGCATTCGTGACCGCGAGCAAACGTTGCCTTTCACACCGCTCTCGGGCGATATTGAATTCGATGATGTCTCCTTCCACTACAAAGAAGACGAACCCGTAATTAAACACCTTAGTTTTCACGTGAACCATGGCGAGACGGTTGCGCTCGTCGGCCCAACTGGCGGTGGCAAGACCACCATCGTCAACTTGCTGTGCCGCTTTTATGAACCCACTGAGGGGACTATCCGCATTGGAGGTATTGACTACCTCAATTTCTCGCTCCAAAACATTCAATCCCGAATCGGCGTGGTGCTGCAGACCCCCCACTTGTTTTCTGGCACCATCCGTGAGAACATCCGCTATGGCAAACTCGATGCGACGGATGAAGAGATTGAGGTTGCTGCCAAATTAGCTGGAGCTCATAACTTCATTATCAATTTCGAGCACGGCTATGACCAAAACGTTGGCGAAGGCGGCAATCTGCTCTCGGTTGGGCAAAAACAGCTTATCAGCATCGCGCGTGCCATCTTGGCAAAGCCGGATATTTTTGTGATGGATGAAGCCACAAGCTCCGTGGATACGCTCACCGAAGCACTGATCCAGCAAGGCATGGAGCGCCTAATGGAAGGGCGCACCAGCTTCATTATTGCCCACCGCCTTTCTACGATTAAACATGCCGATAAAATCTTAGTCATTCGCGATGGCCAAATTGCAGAGCAGGGTAACCATGAGTCGCTCATGCGCCTACGCGGGCACTACTACCGCCTCTACACGCAGCAGTTTCGTCATGAGCTCGAAAGTCAGCTGGATCCATACCAGCAAACACTCAGTTCGGAAGAGTCTCAGGCTTAGTCTCATATGCAATTTGCCGTCAATTACTCGCTCCCGCTAGAGAAACTGCTCCTTACAGGCCAGGTGGAAGTAGATCTGCTCAAGTGCCCTGATTGGCAAGGTGTAATCCACGCTGCCCAACGCCTTCGCCCAGTCTATGTGCATTTTGAGATTGCTGTAGGCAATGGCCAAGCTCCAATCCTGGATTATGATGCGTTGCGCGCGATGCTTACCCAAACCCATACGCCGCACCTTAACTGTCATCTGGTTGGGAACAGCACACTTGACTCTGAGAGCAGTAATGACCGGCTCATGCAAATTAATCAGTGGGTTGAAGAGCTTACGGTTCTAAGGGCTAACCTGCCAGAATTGCCGCTCGTTGCTGAAAATCTACCCATTACCCCGCTGGAAAAAGGCAGCTTCATCGGTGCTGACCCCGACCTCATCCGTGAAGCCTTGCTCGCCACCGAGACCGACTTGCTTTTTGATCTTTCGCATGCACGCATCAGCTGCGCGGCAATGGAAAGCGAGTTAGCTGATTATAGCGATCGGTTGCCGATGGAGCGCCTCCGCGAACTTCATCTCACTGGGCTGCGCAAGTATCACGGACTCATTACTGACCATTTCGAACTGACAGATCCTGATTGGCAGGCTGCCCACTGGGCGCAGCAGCAGATTCTGAGGGGCAGATGGCGAGAGCCGGAAATCGTCGCATTAGAGTATGGCGGCATAGGGGACGTCTTTGGCTGGCGTACCCAGGCGGAAGCCTTGCTAGCGCAAGTTCCCCGCTTACATGCTATGTTTGGCAATCATACTATCCCTGTAAATATTTAATCCCTTTGCGCATATTTTTTCCGGATTAGGTACCCTATATTTAGAGAAATTTACTCGTTAGACGCACTATTTGCAACTGTCATGGCTAATTAGAAATG
>DMCS01000083.1 GCA_003445715.1 Candidatus Mesolinea sp.
AGGACCCCTTTGAGAGGTAGGTTTTAGGGAGTTTATCTAACAGGGGGTTTAAAAAAATGCAAAAAAATTAAAAAAATAAATATTTTAATATAAAAAAAGATCACATTTTTTCCCCCCCCCCCCTTTTATCCCCCCCCCCCGGGTTTTCGTTAGGGGTAAAACCTTCCCTCCGGGTGGGGGGGGGGGAAAAGTTGTTGGCGGGGGGGGGCGCCCCCCCCCGCCTGCAAAAGAACCACCCTCTCCCAGCAGATTGACGCTAAAAAACGAATGCGATTCTGAGCTGGGAGAGGGCAGGGTGAGGGCAGATTGAAATTATTAACTTTGAAAAATTTGGATGTAATCGATTAACCAATGTTTTTCAACACCCTCTTCAAGTATAATTTCATCATTACGCTAAACTTCTCATTGAGGGAGCTTGATTATGGTTTTAACTGGAGCGGAAATCCGTCAGTCTTTTATTGACTTTTTTGTGGCGCGCGGTCACACTTACGTTCCTAGTGCCTCGCTGGTGCCTGGGGGGGATTCCACCTTACTTTTCACCAACGCTGGCATGGTGCAGTTTAAGGATGTCTTTTTAGGGACAGATACCCGGCCTTACACACGCGCGGTCAATGCACAAAAATGCATGCGCGTCTCGGGCAAACATAACGACCTGGACCAAGTGGGGCGCGATAACACCCACCACACCTTCTTTGAGATGCTTGGCAATTGGTCCTTTGGCGATTATTACAAAAAAGAAGCCATTTCCTGGTCTTGGGAGCTGCTCACCCAAGTGTGGGGCTTAGACAAAAACCGTATTTGGGCGACGACTTTCAAAGATGAGCTTGACCAAATCCCCGAAGATAGCGAAGCCGCGGATGTTTGGCTCTCTCAGCCGGGCTTTGACCCCAGCCACTTGGTGACTTCCGGCCGCAAGGACAACTTCTGGGAGATGGCAGAGACTGGCCCCTGCGGACCTTGCACCGAAATCCATTGGGACTTAGGTCCAGAGGCTTGCGAAAAGCAAGACGAGCCCGGGCATGTCTGCACGGTCAATGGCGATTGCGGCCGCTTTACGGAGATTTGGAATAACGTCTTCATTCAATATAACCGCCTTTCACCCACAGAGCTGGTTCCGCTGCCCAAACGGCACGTGGATACCGGCATGGGCTTTGAACGCATCGTTGCCATTATCCAGGGTGTGCGCGGCAACTACGATACCGATTTGCTCGCCCCTCTGCTGGACATTGTGCAAGCGCTTGCCGGCCAGACGCGCGACCAGCGCGAACAACACCTGACGCCTTACCGGGTCATCGCCGACCATGTGCGGGCTGCAACCTTCCTCATTGCGGATGGAGTGGTACCCGGGAACCTGGGCCGCAACTACGTTTGCCGCATGATTATCCGCCGGGCAGCCCGCTTTGCGCGCAAGCTTGGCTTGATGGAGCCTTTTATGCAGCACGTTGCTAAGAAGGTGATTGAAATCTACGCGGAAGCTTATCCAGAGGTCAAACAGAGTGAAAGCCTGATCTTTGATACGCTTACCCGTGAGGAGCAGCGCTTTGCTGAAACCTTAGATGCAGGCTTTGAAGAGCTCAACCGCCTCATCGCCGCGATGCGCACCCAAGGGCAAACAGTGCTGGATGGCAAAGCGGCTTTTGACCTTTATGCCACTTTAGGATTTCCACTCGAGATTACGCGTGACATCCTTGCCGAGGAGGGCTTGAGCGTGGATGAAGCCGGCTTTTACCAGAGCATGGAAGAGCATCGCATCGCCTCTGGAGCAGGGAAAGTCTTTGGTGAAATGGGCACGAAAAACGTGGAGAATTACCAACAGGTATTGCAGGAGCTGGTGCATGCAGGCAAGCTTGGGGCGCAGGGTGTGGCTTATAACCCTTACGACCGCTATGAGGTGGCATCTCCGCTGCTCGCCATCTTCCAGGACTCACAACCTGTGCAACAGGCGCAAGCTGGTGATAACGTCGAGCTGCTGTTGGCAGATACTTGCTTTTACTTGGAATCCGGCGGGCAGGTGGCTGATAGCGGCGTGATCACCTCTGACCCGCCCGGCAGGTGGGAAGTGGCAGTGGATGAGGTGCGCCGGCCAGCGGCTGGCGTGATTGTGCATGCCGGACACGTGGTTTTTGGCACGCCTAAGGTGGGGGATAGTGCCATCGCGCGCGTTGATCAAGAGCGCCGGCGGGCAATCATGCGCAACCATACCGCCACACACTTGTTGCATGCCGAGCTGCGTAAAGTGCTCGGTAATCAGGTTCGACAAGCTGGGTCGCTCGTCGCGCCGGATCGGCTGCGCTTTGATTTCACCTACCCCACAGCGATTACGCAAGACCAGCTGACAGAGATTGAAGCAGGAGTCAATCGTGAAATCTTTGCCGAAAATGATCTGACTATCCAGGTGAAACCCTTAGAACAAGCCGTGAGTGAAGGCGCGATGGCGCTGTTTGGCGAGAAATATGGCGCTGAGGTGCGCACCATCCGCATTGGCGAAAGTGACCAACTCGTGTCTTATGAGCTGTGCGGCGGCACGCATGTGCATAACACCGCCGAAATTGGCCTGTTCCTGATTGTCAGCGAAAGCAGTGTCGCCGCTGGCATCCGCCGTATTGAGGCAGTTACCGGCTGGCAAGCTTACCTATTTGCCCGCGATCGCCTGAACACCTTGCAAACAGCTGCACAAATGCTCACAGCTGCACCTCGGGAAGTCCCTTCCAAGCTGGAAGCCCTGCAAGAGCAGCTGGACCAGCTGGAAAAAGAAAACGCCCAGCTGCGCTCCCGGTTGGCACAAGAAGCCTTCAACACAGCCCTCAGCAAGATCCAGCACGTTGCAGGTGTGCCTGTGCTGACGGCGATTATTCCCGCTGCGAATGCCGAGACCTTGCGCAGTTTGGCCGATCAATTCCGGCAGCGCTACCCCTCCGGCGTGGTGGTGCTGGGGACGGTTGTGGAGGATAAGCCCCTAATCATTGCTGCTGTCACGCCAGACCTGATTACACGGGGTATTAAAGCTGGTGATCTCGTCAAGCACGTGGCGGCTGTGGTGGGCGGGAGCGGCGGCGGCAAGCCAGAATTAGCTCAGGCTGGCGGGAAAGATGCCTCCAAACTCACAGAGGCGTTGGATCAGGTACCAGTCTACATTCGCGAAAATTTGAAATAGCGTGCTATGGCCAAAGATATCACCCCAATTCGGCAGCAATATCTGGAAATCAAAAAGCAGTATCCAGATGCGATTGTCTTCTTTCGGCTGGGTGATTTTTACGAAACTTTTGATGAGGATGCCAAGGTTGCTTCGCAGCTACTGGATATTGTGCTCACCTCGCGGCCTGTGGCGAAGGGCGTACGCGTCCCCATGGCGGGCATCCCCTACCACGCCGCCGAAAACTACCTTGGCCGCCTGATAGAGCACGGGTACCACGTCGCGATTGCGGAGCAGGTGGGCGATCAACCCGATAAAGGCCTCTTCACGCGTGAAGTCATCCGCGTGGTCACACCTGGCACGGTGGTCGAACCAGGGCTGCTATCTTCCGGCAAGAACAACTACCTGGCAAGCATCTTCGTTCAAGACAACAAGGCTGGCATAGCTTATCTGGATATCACTGCCGGAGAATTTGCCGGCAC
>DMCS01000063.1 GCA_003445715.1 Candidatus Mesolinea sp.
ATGAACTTTTGAAACAGTAACCCTAGTCATCGTTTGCTTGACACTGCCTGGCCAAATATATATAATATTTATTGCCTTCCCTGGTAGCTCAATTGGCAGAGCGGGCGGCTGTTAACCGCTAGGTTAGAGGTTCGAGTCCTCTCCGGGGAGCTGAGGATTTGCAAAGTCTCTGGATAGACCAGAGACTTTTTTCAAGCCGGGATATGCTATAATTTAGTTGCACATGGCCCTGTAGCTCAATTGGCAGAGCAAGCGCCTCTTAAGCGTTAGGTTCTGGGTTCGAGTCCCAGCAGGGTCATTTTCCATTTAATATTAATAAAAGGTTCTGGGTTCGAGTCCTTTACAGGAGGCTACGCACCCCTTTTCAGGGGGCTGCGCACTCCCAGCAGGGTCATTTCCTTGTTTAATATTCAAATCAGAGGTTCTGGGGGCTTCGCACTCCCAGCAGGGTCATTTTTATATAAACTTGCTCTCGCCGATCTCTGAGTGCATAGCCTGCCCATAGGGCACCGAGCGAGGAACTTGACCGCAGGTCTCACAGGCCTTACCTGGTAGGGAGAGTGCGCAGCCTGCCCGTATGGTCCCATGAAAAAATTAGGCTTGTCCTTTGAGCTGTTCATAATCAGCTAAAATTGTGCTCAGAGGAGGTTCTCTATGCAGCTTGCCCACATTGCTCTCTACGTGCAGGACCTGGAAGGGATGAAGGATTTTTACGTCCAGTACTTCGATGCCAGCGCCAACACAAAATATCACAATCCCAAAACCGGCCTGCAAACCTATTTCCTCAGCTTTTCTGACGGCGCTCGGCTGGAGTTGATGACCCGCCCTGAACTGACGCCGCACCCGCAGCAAGATGCACCTGCCGCCGGCTATAACCACATAGCCTTTATGCTAGGCAGCCGCGAGCGCGTGGACGCCCTCGCTCAGGAGCTATCCCTCGCCGGCTGCCCTATCCTCAGCGGCCCGCGCGTCACCGGCGATGGCTACTATGAAGCCAGCCTGTTGGACCCAGAAGGGAACTTGCTGGAGCTGGTTGCCTAAGCATCTTGATTAAACCAATCCTGTAGATTAAATCAAGTGAGCTCGCAGCAGGAGAGGTAACCCCATTCTTTTTATCCCCCTCTCAGGCTGGCAGGCAGCCTGCGCTGATGTATAATCAGCTTAATTCTTAGTTTCAGGAGGACTCACCATATGTCTGATCCAAGAGCCGTCCGTGCACCGCGCGGCAAACAACTCACCTGCAAAAACTGGCAAATCGAAGCGGCTTACCGCATGATCCAAAACAACCTCGACCCGGAAGTAGCCGAGAAGCCTGAAGACCTGGTGGTCTATGGCGGCAGGGGGCAAGCTGCCCGCTCCTGGGAAGCTTTCGATGCTATCTTAGCCTCCCTGCGCGGGCTCAACGAAGACGAAACCCTGCTGGTGCAATCGGGCAAGCCGGTGGCAATCTTCAAAACCCATCCCGACGCGCCGCGTGTGCTCATCGCCAACTCCAACTTAGTTCCCCACTGGGCAACGCAAGCGCATTTCGATGAGCTGGCAGCCAAAGGTCTGATCATGTACGGTCAAATGACCGCCGGTTCTTGGATTTATATCGGCACACAAGGCATCCTTCAGGGCACCTACGAAACGTTAGGCTCGCTAGCCCATAAGCGCGGTTGGCCCTCGCTGAAGGGTAAGTTTGTGCTCACCGCCGGCTTGGGCGGGATGGGCGGTGCTCAGCCACTGGCTATCACCATGAACGAAGGTGTCGGCTTGATCGTGGAGGTTGATCGCGAGCGCGCCCAACGCCGTTTGGAGATCGGCTATGTGGACGCCGTCTCGGATAACTTGGAAGAAGCCATGACCATGGTAGAAGAAGCACAACAGCAGGGGTTACCCAAGTCCATCGGGCTGATTGGCAACGCCGCTGACATCTACCCTGAGCTGGCGTTGCGCGGCGTCATCCCCGATGTGGTCACCGATCAGACGCCGGCGCACGATTTGCTCAGCTACGTGCCCAGCGGGCTTTCGGTGGAGGAAGCTGCCCAGCTGCGCAAAGCCGACCCGCAGCGCTATGCTGACTTAGCGGCGCAATCGATCGCCAAGCACGTTGAGGCGATGCTCGCCTTCCAGAAGAAAGGCGCTGAGGTATTTGACTATGGCAACAACATCCGCCAGCGCGCTTTTGACGCCGGCGTGAAGGACGCATTCGCCTTCCCTGGGTTTGTGCCAGCCTATATCCGCCCGCTCTTCTGCGAAGGCAAAGGACCTTTCCGCTGGGTGGCGCTCTCCGGTGACCCAGAAGATATCTACCGCACGGATGAAGCCATCGCGGAGCTTTTCCCCGAAAATGAGCATCTCTTGCGCTGGCTGCGCATGGCACGCGAGAAAGTGCCCTTCCAGGGTTTGCCAGCGCGCATCTGCTGGTTAGGCTATGGCGAACGCGCCCAGGCTGGCTTGGCTTTCAACCGCCTGGTAGCTGAGGGTAAAATCAACGCACCCATCGTTATCGGCAGAGACCATCTGGATGCTGGGTCGGTAGCATCCCCCAACCGCGAGACAGAATCTATGCGCGATGGTAGCGATGCTATCAGCGACTGGCCTATTCTGAATGCGCTCATCAATGCAGTTTGCGGCGCTACCTGGGTGTCTTTCCACCATGGCGGCGGCGTCGGCATCGGCTTTAGCCAGCACGCCGGCCAGGTGATCGTGGCAGATGGCACACCCGAAGCTGCTGTGCGCCTGCAGCGCGTGCTCACCGTGGACCCAGGACTAGGTGTGGTGCGGCATGCCGATGCCGGCTACCCTGAAGCCATCCGCTTTGCCCGTGAGCATGGCATCCGCATGCCCATGCTGCCCGAGTAGACTCTTATGCAGAAAAAAGGTACGCGGATTCTGCTTTTTATCGTGATGATTGCCGTCGGCACGGGCGCCGGCTTGGCTTATGGCTGGCTGCTCAAGCCAGCTGCTGCTCCGCAAGAGGCTGACCTATCGCGCCTTCGGGCAGACTTCAAGACTGACCTGGTGCTCATGGCTGCCGAGCAATTTGCCGAAACGCAAGATCCATTGCTGGCGCTCGACGAACTGGCGAAGGTGGAGCCCCAAGATCCGTATTCCTTGCTGGTGAATGCGATTAACTACGCTCAAGGGGTCGGCTACCAACCAGAGGACTTATCCAAAATGCAGGCTTTGATCGAAGCCATTGACCCGGCTATTTACCGGCAGTGGGAAACAGGCCACAACGATGGAAACTAAAAACACCAGCCCTTGGTTCTTGCTGACCGGTTTGATTATCGGCTTAGCAATTGGTTTGATTATCGCGCTGCTGATTTTGCCCGTCGAGCAGCAAGTTGCCTTGCCCGCTGAGCTGAGCCCAGCCGCTAAAGCAGATTACCGCTTAATGATTGCGCGCGCCTATCAAGCCAACGCAGATCTGCTGCGTGCACAAAGCCGCTTAGCCTTACTTGCTGACCCCGACCCGGTAGGTGCTCTTACGATCCAAGCCCAGGCGCTGTTAGCTGAGGGCGGCGCGGATGTTGACGCCCGCGCGTTAGCTGACCTCGCTGAGCAGTTGCAAAAAGCCACCCCTTAAAGAATTAATGTGGCATCATAAACAAACAGGCGGATCGACAATCCGCCTGATGCTTAATTTTATGAAAAGTTACGGCAACGTGTTGCTGGCTGCCCAATCATCGCCCAGCTCTACCACGATATCCACCGTCGCAGCGGGGTCATAGGCATAGATAATATTGGACGAAGAGGTAATCTTGAGCAAATCCACAAGGTAACGCAGCGTGTAGGGCTTGCTGCCATAAAGCGTAACGCGCGAGTAGACCTGATAGCTTGCATTGGTTACTTCAACAACATTGATGCCCTGCCCATTAAGATACTCGCTGGTGCGCTCAGCCAAGCCAGCGCTGGAAGAGGCATTGCGCACCTCAACGTTAGCGTGTTCATCTTGCAAGATGGCTTGGATATCTTGAGGGCTGGAGCTAGGACTTGATGTTTGCCCATAAAAGATTTCATCGCGCAGTTCACGGATTTTATCCGGAATTGGGCGCAAAATTTCTAATCCGGTGGGGGATTTGCCGAAATTGACATATTTCCCATCGATCACAGCCTGCTTGATTTGGTCGCGAGGGACCTCAAATATTTTTTGAGCCAACTGAATCGTCTGCTGTAGCGTGAGGTTGGTCCTGATTCCAGCGGAAAGGTCAGCATAAATCTCGTTGGCATTAGCAATTAAAGTGGGCATCATATTAAAGTCCAGGATGCGGTCGCGAATGGCTAAGATTACCTGCTGTTGACGCTGTGCTCGGTCAAAATCGCCGCCTTCCGTATTCCGCATGCGCACGTAAGCTAATGCTAATTCGCCTGGCAAGGTTACAACGCCCGGATCAACCCATACTGACCTTTGAGTGCCAACGATATCTAATTGCATACGATAGGGAACATTTACTTTGACCCCTTCTATATGGTCAACAAACTTGATGAATGCCTCAAAGTCAATTTGAGCATAGTATTGAATCGGCACACCTAACAAGTCTTCTACCGTTCTGACTGCCAAAGCCGGCCCACCACCAGGCAGCTTATAAGTTTCGCCAATACTATAGGCGGTGTTGATTTTGCCATAGTCAGATCCAGGAATCTTTACCCACAAATCCCGTGGGATAGAGATCATCCCTGCGGTGAGGTTCACAGGGTCTAAGGTGAACAGGATCATGGTATCGGTGCGAGGGGCTTTATCTTCTAAGTCGCGCGCATCTAAACCCAAAATGAGAATGTTTACGCGGCTTTTCCCATCCCAAGGTTCCGGTATTTCTAAGATGGGTTGCAGCGTTGCCGTCGGGAGACCGTTTTCAGCCCCTGGCGTGGCGTTAGGGTCCAGTGTGCTCTCGGGGAGGACGGGTACGCCTGGCAGGTTGACGATAGTCATGCCGGCAACAAAATTGCTGCTGAAATTCCCCAAGGCAATCCCGCCCACCAAGCCTAATAAAACCAAAACGCTCACAATGATTTGCGTCTTACGATCTTTAGGCAAGGCGTTTTTAATCTTTTCAAAGAAATTTTTCATCATATCTCTAAATAAGCCGCTCGGCAGCTAATCCCGGGCGCAGTCTTTTTTCGCTAACTTTCTTGCGGAGGAGGGACAGGTAAATCCTCTTTTTTGCTTTGCTGCCACTTGGTGCCCTCATCAATGAGCATTACCGGGATATCATCCCAGATCGGGTACTTGCGATTGCAATCTTGGCAGATGAGCCAGGTTTCTTGGTAGAGTTCTAAGGCGCCCTTTTCCTCTTTGACGCAGACCGGGCAGCGTAAAAGTTCGAGTAATTCTTGATTAATCACAGGTCCTCCAGTTTTTTCTCACAGGTTAAAACTACGAGCAGCGTTTATCTGCAGGTTTGCATATTTTACCATACGGCAAATATGGCAGTAGTTTGAGCCTAAAACGATTACTGCGGGATTTCCGTCCCAGGGCCATATTCATAGATAGCCTGCCATGGCATATAATCGGTGCGGAAGGTATCCTTAAAATAGACTGTCCCGTTTTTATACACGGTGCGGTTGACGATGACCGTTGCACCTTCCACCGGCCAATCCACCTGCTCAATGGTGCCGGTGGGCAGGTCTGGGTTCTCGCGGTAAAGCGGTTCAGGGGGCTCAATCTTGTTAGTGATGCCCGTCGTGTTCCACTCTACAGTGCGGCCATCGCTGGTGGAGTAAAACTTCCAGGTGAGCGAGTAGCCACTCACATACGTTTCCATCAACAGCCAGTAAGGTGTGTCATTGACAAACTTGAGGTCCACCAGTGGGAAATAAACAGTTGCATCCAAACCGGCAAGGTTCGGGTTGCGGCTGCCATTAGCTGTTTGCTCATAATAACCCACGCGGTAAGCATGGGCATGCCGTTCCACAATGGGGAAACCGCCATAGAACGCCGTGCGGAAAAGCGTGGTGCTCACCTGACACACCCCGCCGCCGACGCCTTGAATGGTCTCGTTGCCATAGATGATGGGGGCTTCGGCGTAGCCGTTCTCCAGGCTGATATCGGTCAGGTAGCTCGCCATAGAGAAAGTCTCCCCAGGCGCAACCAGAACCCCATGATAAGCCTGAGAGGCTAAGGTGATGTTTTGCACCCTGCCCGGGTCGGAGCCGTAAAAGTAGGAGGTCTCAGCGCTCACCAGCTCGGTGATGCCTAAACTCTCGGCGGTAGCGTCATTCTTCACTTGCGGGTAAACTGTATCCAGCACCAAGATGACCGCATGGTCACCTGCCTGCAGCGCCGTATTGATGGCTTCCAAGCTGGCAGGAATATTAAGGTCTTTGCCCACGACCATAGGCTGGAGTAGATCCAACTGGCGGGTGTCATCATTGAAGATGAAACGTGCATTCACTGGCTCTGAATGCACAACGGGTGCTAAGCTGCTCAGGTAATTGCTCATGGCTTGCTGGTTCACCGAAACCTGATATGCTGCCGAAGCGCCATTGTCTTGGCGCTCAATTACGATCAACTTTGCCAGGTCCTCAGGCTCAATACGCCAAGGACCCACAGACTGGCTGCCCTCTGGTAAACTGAGCACGAGTGCCTCACTGAGGATCTGCTGAGCAAACTCGCCGGCAGCAGTCGCATCCATAATCTGCGGCTGCTGCTCCAAAACGACCAGGGGCACAGCGCCTTCACGTTGCTTGAAAAACAAGTCGTCCAGCGCCATGAGCGTGGCGTCCAGATCAACTTGGCGGCCCACCTGACCCGGCGTAATGACCACATCGGTACCGTTGAGGCTAATGGAAGCTTCCAATACGGGCAGATTAACCTGGCTGGCAATAGATTGCAGGACGGCATAAGCCTGGCGCTGGTCATATTGCGCCACAGGCGCTAGGTTTATCCCTTGCTGCGCGGCAATCAGTTGCACGGAAAGGTTTTCGCTGAGGCCGCCTTCTCTGCCCACAGCAAATGCTTCCCGCGTGCTTCGCGAGATATCTAAGCTAAAGCCCAATTGTTGCGGGGAATAAAGCCAGCGACTATCTCCATAAATGAAAAGGATCCTGCCTTGCTCTGGGTAAGTGATTACGCTTGCCAACTTTTGGTAGGCTTCTTCCACGGTCAGTCCGCTAAGGTCTACGCCTGCCACGCTCACGCCAGGATAAATTGTCTCAGCATGCCGCGATTCAAACGCATAGACGTAACCTACGCCTCCGATGGCTGCCAAGAGCAGCCCAGTTACCACAATAAAAATAATTTGCGTGCCAAGATGAATTTTTGATGATCCGTTTTCTGTTTGCATATCCTTCTTATCTCACCCTGTGGGTTTAATCCCTTTTGGGTATCTTTACCATTTAGCAATTATAGCGAGAACCGTTTCTGATAAAGCTTGTTCACGCTGAAGGTATAAGGTTACTTCATATATAAATAAACGCAAGCATCCCCCAAAGAGGGTGTTGAAAATATCCAATACAATAAAAAAGAATAACTTTATATTCAAGAAGATCACAATATGTCCATACCCCCCACCCCTTTGATTC
>DMCS01000031.1:0-6826 GCA_003445715.1 Candidatus Mesolinea sp.
TATGGACATTTGAAACAGTAACAGTTTGTATAATATTATTGACTCACGCAATTAATCGTGTTATATTATTTTTGACTCGAATCGCTCCAGAAAATTAATAAGGCGATAAAGACCGCCAAACTGGAAATAAAAGTGTATTCGCTCGAAAGGACGCAGTGTATTTATGTGGGTTTTGAGCAAGAATGCAAGACAACTTAGTCAAATTCCAGTGCTGCCCAGCAGCTCCCAAACATGCTGTTTATTTAGAGCTGACTCTTTCTCTTCATATTTCTGGTTAAGCGCATTCGAGATTTTTGTTTCCCAAGGAGGTGGTTCACAAACATAGAAAAACTTGTCAATATTGTCCGTTCCAAACTGTAACCATATTTTTATAAAAACTTATATTAAAAAGGAGATTTGGTAGTTATGGAAAAAAGATTAGGCAAAGAATTGATTGGCGAGATCTTTGGCACCTTTATCCTGATCCTGCTTGGTGATGGTGTCGTTGCCAATGTTGGTCTTGCCCCACGTTTAGCTGGCACAGCCTATAACTGGAATACGATCACCATTGGGTGGGGTTTCGCTGTGCTTATTGCTGTTTATGTTTCTGCCGGCGTTTCTGGTGCTCATATCAATCCTGCAGTAACCCTTGGTTTGGCTGTGCGCCGTGATTTCCCCTGGAATAAGGTTCTACCCTACATCCTCGCACAAATGGTAGGCGCTTTCTTAGGCGCTGGGGCGGTGTATTTAATTTACCGCGAAGGCCTAGTAGCTGCCGGCATGCCAAATGTATGGTCCACCGGTCCAGGGTCTATCTTTGAAACCGCATTCTGGGGCGGTGCAAGCGCTGGCGCGACCGGTACTTACAGTATGCTGAATGCTTGCATCGCTGAGCTCTTTGGAACTATGGTCCTTATGTGGGGCGTCGCAGCCAGTGGTGACCTGAGGAACAACGGTCTGAAGGATAACTTGGGTGGCTTCATTGTTGCCTTCACCGTGTTGTCAATTGGTCTCTCGCTTGGCGGCCCCAGCGGTTACTCCATTAACCCTGCCCGTGACCTCGGACCTCGCTTGCTGGGTGCACTCGTTGGAACACAAGGTCTCTTCGATGGCTTGTACTGGCTGATCCCGCCAGTGCTTATCCCTGCAATTGCTGGTCCTATCGGCTTCTGGCTCTATGACGTTTTAGTTGCTAAGAACCTGCCAAAGAGAGACTAATTTTTTAGAACCGTCTGATTACCATGAGGACGGATGAGGAGGCTGATGATAAGAATATGAAAAAACTAATTAACAAACCTGAAGATGTTGTACTTGAGGAGCTGCAAGGTATTGAGCTCGCTCATCCGGATCTGGTCAAGGTCCACTATGACCCCAACTTTATCTATCGTGCAGATGCTCCAGTGAAAGGCAAAGTCGCCGTCGTTTCCGGCGGTGGCAGCGGCCATGAGCCTATGCATGGTGGCTATGTGGGTAAAGGCATGCTGGATGCCGCTTGCCCAGGTGCGGTCTTTACCAGCCCAACCCCCGATCAGATGCTCGAAGCCACCAAGACAGTTGATGGCGGCGCTGGTGTATTACACATTGTCAAAAACTACACCGGCGATATCATGAACTTCGAGATGGCTGCTGACCTCGCTCGCGGAGAAGGCATCGAAGTTGAAGCTGTTGTGGTCAACGATGATGTTGCTGTAGAAGATAGCCTCTATACAGCGGGGCGGCGCGGCGTTGGCCTCACCGTCCTCATGGAAAAAATCGTCGGTGCCGCAGCAGAGGAAGGCCATTCCCTCAAAGAATGCGCAGACCTAGCACGCAAGATAAACAGCCAGGGGCGTAGCATGGGCATGGCGCTAACTTCCTGCACAGTCCCACACGTTGGCAAGCCGACTTTTGACCTGCCAGAAGACGAAATGGAGATCGGGATTGGCATTCACGGCGAACCTGGCCGAACCCGTATGAAGATTCAGCCAGCGGACAAAGTCGTCGAACTGCTGCTCAATCCGATTGTGGAAGACTTACCCTTCAAGTCTGGCGACGAAGTTCTACTCTTCGTTAATAGCATGGGCGGGACGCCCCTCATCGAGCTCTATATTGTTTACCGCAAGGCACATAAGATGCTCGAGGAAAAGGGCATTAAAGTTGTACGCAATCTGATTGGCCCCTACATCACCAGTCTCGAAATGGCTGGCGCTTCGATCACGCTTCTTAAGATGGACGAAGAGCTGAAGAAGCTGTGGGACGCACCTGTTCTTACTCCAGGTATGCGCTGGGGTATTTAATAAAATAATGGAAAGTCTGGAGGCATATATGCCTCCAGACTTTCCCAATGTTGAGGCTCACTGTGGCAATATCAAAAGAAGATATATTGAATTGGATTAATACTTATGCGCAAGTGATCGCTGAAAATGAAGCGCTGCTCACGGATCTTGATGCGCAAATCGGCGATGCCGATCATGGTGCCAACATGAACAGAGGCTTTAAGGCCGTTTTGACTAAATTGCCAGCTCAGGAAGATAAAGACATCAGCACAATTCTCAAGACGGTAGGCATGACGCTCCTCTCAACGGTTGGCGGCGCTGGCGGTCCTCTTTACTCAACCATATTCTTGGAAATGAGTAAAGCCCTCGCCAATAAAGAAGAAATCGACCTCGCCGATTGGGCAAGCGCGCTCGAAGCAGCTGAAAAAGGCGTACAAAATAGAGGGAAAGCTGTGCCTGGGGATAAGACGATGATCGATGCCCTCGAACCGGCAGTCGCTGCCCTCAAAGAAGCTTTAGCACAAAATATATCCCTTGAAGAGGCTTTGCAAAAATCAGCAGAAGCTGCACACGAAGGCATGTTAGCCACCATTCCATTGGTAGCCCGCAAAGGACGCGCGAGCTACTTGGGAGAAAGAAGCGCTGGCCACCAAGATCCTGGAGCCACTTCAACCTTTTTCTTAATTGATACGGCCGCAAAAACCTGGGCAAAACGAAACACACACAAATAAAAAATATAAAAAGGAGAGTTAGAAATATGGCAAAATATGTTGCAGCAATCGATCAGGGCACGACCAGTACACGTTTTATGGTCTTCAATCATAAGGGCGAAGTCGTCGGCTACGATCAAAAAGAACACAAACAAATTTATCCAAAACCCGGTTGGGTTGAGCATGATCCTTTGGAAATCTGGCAAGCTACCCAAGATGTTATCAAAGGTGCACTGGATAAACTCCGTATAGATATTAAAGATATCGCCGCGGTTGGTATTACCAACCAGCGCGAGACTACCGTCGTCTGGGAAAAGGCAACCGGAAAACCCGTCTATAACGCCATTGTTTGGCAGGATACGCGCACTGATGTAATCTGCAACGAGCTGGCAAAGGACGGCGGCCAGGATCGCTTCCGCCCGAAAGTGGGCTTGCCCTTGGCAACCTACTTCTCCGGTATGAAGATTAAATGGATTCTGGATAACGTTCCAGGTGTACGCGAAAAAGCCGAAAAAGGCGAAGTGCTCTTCGGCAATATCGATACCTGGGTCATCTGGAACCTAACTGGCGGCCCTAAGGGCGGCGTGCACGTCACCGATGTTACGAATGCTTCCCGCACCTTCATGATGAACCTGGAAACCCTTGACTGGGATCCAGACATGCTTGAGGTTCTGGGTGTTCCGCGCGCGATGTTGCCTGATATCAAACCATCTTCAGCTGTTTATGGGTATGCCAAGAACAGCGGCTTAGAAGGCATTCCGGTAGCTGGAGACTTGGGCGACCAGCAGGGTGCTCTATTTGGCCAGACCTGCTACGACCCTGGCGAAGCCAAGAACACCTATGGCACTGGCTGCTTTATGCTGATGAACACCGGCACGACCCCGATCCAATCCAAGAATGGTCTGTTGACCACCCTCGGCTATAAGATTGGTGATCAGCCCGCAGTCTATGCCCTGGAAGGCTCCATCGCCATTACCGGTGCTTTGGTGCAGTGGATGCGCGATAACCTTGGTTTGATCAAAAAATCCGCTGATATCGAGGAGCTCGCCAAGACAGTTGAAGACTCTGGCGGCATTTACTTCGTACCCGCCTTCTCTGGTTTGTTCGCACCTTACTGGAAGAGCGATGCCCGCGGTGTAATCGTTGGCTTGACCCGCTACATTAATGCCGGTCACTTAGCCCGTGCTGTCCTCGAGGCAACAGCCTATCAGACCCGTGAAGTATTGGATGCCATGAACCTGGATAGCGGCGTTCCGCTGAAAGCCCTTAAGGTGGATGGCGGTATGGTCTACAATGAAACCTTGATGCAGTTCCAAGCTGACATCCTCGGCGTTCCGGTTATCCGCCCAACTGTGGCTGAAACTACCGCTTTGGGTGCTTCCTATGCTGCCGGCTTAGCTGTCGGCTTCTGGAAGGAAGTGGACGAATTGCGCGAGAATTGGGGCAAGGACAAAGAGTGGCAACCCAAGATGGATCCCGAGACCCGCGAGAAACTCTACAAGGGTTGGAAGAAAGCGGTTACCCGCTCCTTTGATTGGGTTGAAGCCTAATACTTCGTTCGTTTGCGAGTAAAATTAGGGGCGACGCGACTAACACGTCGCCCCTAACACTTAATCAGGAATAAAAATGAGCACAAAAAAATCGAAGAAGCAAAACCAAAAACGCAAAACTTCTAAAATCTCCACCGCAAGTTCAGAACAAGCTATATCTACCCAAACCAGCCCAAAAAAGCAATCGGCAAAAGATGCAGAAGTTAACTTGCGCGAGCCTTGGATTAAGCAGAAAAGCGGTTTGATCACCGTGGGGATTATCAGCCTAGCCTTGGCAGTCCTGGTAGCTTATCAGATTATCGTGGGCAGTGGGGACTGGGGGCAAGGTATTCTGTGGGGACTGATTTTCGGTGTCAGCATCTTATTGATATTTTTTGGAATGAACTGGTTTCACTCCCTTTTCAATAAAGACAAGCGTGAGAATCAGAAAACTGAGAGTAAAAAGTAAGAAAACTAAGTGAGTCTTAGAGCAAGAATGAGGTGAAAGGGCATTCGCATGGTAAATATCCTCCTGGTTTCACACAGCTATCAGTTGGCTAGCGGGGTAGCTGAATTGGTGCGTCAAATGGCGCCTTCCAATTCTGTAAAAATCGATGTTGCTGCCGGCATTGGCGATGACCACCAAGAGATTGGCACCAACGCCGTCGAAATCATGGAGAAGCTCAACGCGCTCCACTCTCCCGAGGGCACCTTAGTTCTGATGGATTTAGGCAGTGCTATCCTGAGCGCTGAGATGGCATTGGACATGCTCGATGAAGAGGTCAAAGCCCAGGTGCGCTTATGCCCAGCTCCTTTTGTGGAAGGCGCTATCGCTGCTGGCGTACAGGCTAACATGGGCTCGGACTTGGAAGCGGTCTATCGGGAAGCTATGTCGGCTCTGTTGGCTAAGGAGCAACAGCTGCAACCAGAAGCCAGCCAAGAAGACCAACCAGCTCCTCCGCAAGTGACCGGGGCTGAGCCAACTGAGGATGTTATCGAGATTGTTCTGCCCGTAACGAACGAATCAGGCTTGCATGCTCGCCCGGCAGCTCTCTTCGCCAAAACAATTGGCAGCCATAATGCTAAAGTGACCGTCACAAATCTGACCGAGAATAAAGGACCCGTAACGATCAATGGATTGATCGCCGTAATGCTGTTAGCTGCAAAAAAAGGTGACGTGCTGAAAATCCAAGCCGAGGGTGAAGAAAAGCAAGAGGTCATCGATGCCTTAAGACAGCTATTTGCTGAAAATTTTGGCGAATAAACCAGCTGGCATAACCATTGCAACATCTCCTTTAGGTCTCATTGCTGGAGGTGTTTTTCTATGCAACCCAAAAAGAAATCATTAGGCGTCATCCTGCTCAGAGTTATCTTAATTCTGGCAGTTAGCCTGTTCATCGCTGGAGCAATCAAATATGCCTCTGGTGCGGAACCGTTTCGCTCCGAAGGAGCCCAGCAAACAGAAATTGCTTTCCCAAAGCTTAGCTTTCCTCCTATGCCCAAGCAAGCTAAGCAAGAGCAGCAAATCTT
Source organism: Candidatus Mesolinea sp. (assembly GCA_003445715.1). GTDB lineage: Bacteria > Chloroflexota > Anaerolineae > Anaerolineales > Anaerolineaceae > Mesolinea. Next base: position 6,004 of record DMCS01000031.1, read on the forward strand.
CCTGCCTTTAGCTCTCCGCAGCGATGGGCAGCAAATCAAGATCCTCAACAACTCCAGCATGTATATCGAAAAATCCGAAATAGAAATCTTGCACATCGTGGGAGAGATCGCCAATAACAGCCAAAACCCAATTCGTAACATCAGTGTGACGGCGGTGCTTTACCCAGCTAATGGAACCACCGCAATCTCGACCATTCATGCCTCGCCTTTTAGCCCTGTGCTTTTCCCTGGGGAGAAAACTTGCTTCAACCTCTACTTGGAAAAGCCGAGGACCTATGCACGTTATGAATTTGCCAAACTGAGTTATGAAGTCGGCGCAGAACCAACCAGCACGTTTGAAACCCGCCAGGTAACCGCTGGGTGGGATGAAGATAATGACTGGTACATACTCAGAGGGCAGGTGCAAAACGTTGGCGCAACCCCTTTTACCGAGGCACGTGTAATCGCAACGCTTTATGATGACAGCGGAACAGTCATAGGCTGCGACCAAACCTTTGTTTCTTACCAAAGCGAAAACCCATTTTCAGTCGGCACCTTCTCACTTTACTTTATGGATAAGCTTTATGACCAGGTCGATGCGTATCGCCTGCAAGTTGTGGGGCAATGAGACAGGTAATGATAACCATGCAGCACATTTCTTCTCATGTTCTCGCCGGTCTCTGAGTGCGTAGCTTGCCCGTACGGTTCCGAGCGAGTGGTCTTGACCGTAGGCCTCACAAGCCTGAGATTTTGATTAATCTTTCATAAACTAACCTCAACCCTCTGCAATGAGGATGTTCAAAAACATTGGTTAATCGATCACATCCAAATTTATCAAAGTTAA
>DMCS01000031.1:7185-12390 GCA_003445715.1 Candidatus Mesolinea sp.
TATAAAGTTATTCATTTTTTAATGTTCTCTGGACATTTTCAACAACCTCTGCAAGCTATCTTGACATTCGCTTTAATTGTTCTCGCCGGTCTCTGAGTGCGTAGCCTGCCCGTAGGGTTCCGAGCGAGTGGTCTTGACCGTAGGTCTCACAAGCCTGTGAATTTGCTTAATCTTCCATAAACCAATCTCAACCCTCTGCAAGCAAACTTGACATTCGCTCTAAAGAGTTATATAGTTCACCTCGTTTAACTATTAAGCGAGGTTAATTGTGTCTGACACTCTTTTAGTGCTATTACACGCATATGCCGAAAAGGCAATGAAACACTCGATTTTTGCCTTCATGACCTATATTCAGCAAGCCAACCTCTCTGCCTCTCAAGTTAATGCAATGTTTTTCCTAATGGACCACCCTAACAGTTCAATGAACGCCCTAGCGAATAAATTAGGCATTACCCGCGCAGCTGTTTCTCAATTGGTGGACCATTTGGTTAAACGTGGTTATGTCGACCGCAAAGTGGACCTGCAAGACCGACGGACAAAACGTCTATCCCTCACTGAAAAGGGACTATTGACAATGAAAGAAGCCCAACACGCACGCCACAGGTGGTTGCAAGAGTTGGTTAACGCCTTCACACCTGAAGAGCAAAGCACCCTGATTCCTGCGATACGGTTGCTTAACGCGGGAATGGATAAGTTAGCCTCTGAAGCACCCCTAAGGAATAAAGCCGTGACACGCAATATCAATGAAGAGGAAACTGTATGAAAAAATTGTTTCAGTTTATTAAACCTTACTGGCCAAACATTCTATTAACTGTTGTATTGCTTTTCATCATGACAAATACCGACTTAGCGCTGCCAGATTACCTCTCTAGGATCATCAATGTTGGTATTCAACAAAATGGTATCGAAAACGCAGTTCCAGAGGCTCTACGCAAGAGCACCATGGACCAAATCAATCTGTTCCAATATGATCAGGAAAAGGCTCAAACTTTAGCAGCCTACCTGCTTGTGGAACCTGGCAGCGATGAAGCAGCAAAATATGTTCCGGATTATCCGATGGTCTCCTTGCAGCCGGTGTATGTCCTCCAAGAGAAGGATTCTGCTACGATTACCCAGCTTGAAGCCATCATGACGAAGCCACTAATCCTTACCTTTGGCATCGATATGCTCTCTCAAAACCCAGAACAAGCCGCCACACTCTTGGGGCACGAGTTTGCTACCCAAGTACAATCCTTACCTCCGGGCACCGACCTCAAAGCAATGCTCTTCCAATTGCCACCAGCGCAATTGGAAGCCCTGAAAACTACGGTTTATAAGCAGCTCGATGCCTTGGAGCCTTCTATGCTCACCCAGATTGCGGTGCAGGCAATCAGCCAGGAGTACTCCATCTTGGGGGTTAACTTAGCCTCGATTCAGAACAAATTTATTCTGAACGTTGGTGGATTGATGATCCTTATGGCGCTTATCTCCGTGATCACCTCGATTTCGGTGAGCTACTTATCTGCGCGTACGTCAGCCGGCGTTGCCCGCGATACACGTATTGCCGTCTTTGAAAAGGTGGAAAACTTCTCTGGCGAGGAATTCAATAATTTCTCCACCAGTTCTTTGATCACAAGAACTACCAACGACATTGCTCAAATTCAAATCGTGATTTTTATGATCATGCGCATGGCTTTGAATGCACCTATCATGGGCATCGGCGCCGTTCTCCGCGCTGTCAATAAAAGCCCCAACATGTGGTGGCTGATTGCCTTGGCTGTGGTAGCACTTACTGGGATGATGCTGATAGCCTTTGCTTTGGTTATGCCCAAATTTAGGATTTTACAGTCTTTGATTGACCGCCTGAACCTTGTCATCCGGGAAAATCTTTCTGGCTTGATGGTCGTGCGCGCTTTCCGCAAAGAAGAGTACGAGGAGAAGCGCTTTGAAAAAGCGAACCGGGACTTAGCCAATACAAACGTTTATATCGGCAGAGTGCTGAGCGTGATTTTCCCGCTCATCAACCTGATCATGTCCGGGCTTTCCATTTTGATTATCTGGGTAGGCGCACACGAGGTTGCCCAGTCAGCCATACAAGTCGGAGATCTCATCGCCTTTATGCAGTATTCTATGCAGATTTTGTTCTCCTTTATCAGCTTGGCGATGTTGTTCATCATCTTGCCACGGGCTTCGGTCTCGGGTGAACGCATTGCCGAAGTATTAGAAACACCTATCGTTATCCAAGACCCGCCTCATCCGTTGCAATTCAGTCAACCAGTGCGTGGGGAGCTCGAATTTGATGATGTGGACTTTAGGTACCCAGGCGCCGAGGAAGATCTCCTGCATGATATCAGCTTTATAGCCCAACCCGGAAAGACAACCTCAATCATTGGCTCTACCGGCAGCGGCAAGTCCACATTGGTAAACTTGGTGCCGCGTTTCTTTGACGTCAGCAAAGGCAGAATCCTGATAGACGGCATCGATATCCGCGATGTAACGCTGAAAGATTTACGAGCCCAAATTGGTTACGTCCCGCAACGAGGTGTCCTCTTTAGCGGCACAATTGAATCCAATATGCGGCTTGCCAAGCCAGACGCGACCATAGAAGAAATTATGGATGCCCTGGATACCGCCCAAGCAATCGATTTCGTGCTGGCTAGCCCCAACGGTTTACAAACAGAGGTGGCGCAAGGCGGCACGAACTTTTCGGGCGGGCAGAAGCAGCGCTTATCCATTGCCCGCGCATTGGTGAAAAAACCACCCATTTACATCTTCGATGACAGTTTCTCTGCACTTGATTTCAAGACCGATGCTGCCTTGCGGAGTGCGCTCAGCAAAAAAGTAGGTGATAGCACTGTCCTCATCGTAACCCAACGCGTAGCCACAGCCAAAAATTCCGACCAAATTCTAGTATTGGATAACGGCAGAATTGCCGGCATTGGCACTCATCAGGAACTGATGAAGACCTGCACGGTTTACCAAGAGATTGCCAGCTCGCAATTAAGCAAGGAGGAATTACTATGAGTTACGCATCAAACTCAGAAGGTAACACAAACCATACCGAAGCCCCTGCTCCCGCGAAACCTCGCCAAAGGCAAGGCTTCGGGGGCGGGCCTGGGTCCCGCTTCATGCCTGGCGAAAAGCCGCGTGATTTCAAGGGGACGATGCAGCAATTGCTGGGCTACCTCGGTAAGTACAAGTGGACCATCGTGGTGGTCTTGTTCATCGCGGCTGCTTCAACCGTCTTCACTATCTTCGGTCCACGCACCTTAGGGCAGGCAACAACCGCCTTATATGAGGGCGTCCTTCGTATGGTCAGGGGTGAAGGCGGCATCGACTTCGATGAGATTGGGACAATCTTGCTGCGCGTTTTAGCGCTTTACTTGAGTGCGGCAACTTTGCAGTTAATTCAGGGATTCATCATGACCACCATCGCGGCGGATATCACCTTCCGCTTCCGTCAAGAAATTGCCCATAAGATCCACCATTTACCTTTGCGCTATTTCGATCACATTACGCACGGTGAGGTGCTCTCCCGCGTTACTACCGATGTGGACGTCATCAGTCAGACGCTTCAGCAAAGCCTTTCCCAGATTATCACTTCGATTGTCAGCGTGATCGGGATTTTAGTGATGATGCTGACAATTAATGTTACGCTAACTTTGATTGCACTGACGATCATCCCGCTTTCCATGCTGATCATCCGCTATGTCATCAGCCATTCTCAAGGATTTTTCCGCAAGCAGCAAGAATACTTGGGGCATGTTAATGGGCATGTGGAAGAAATGTATGGCGCCCATGTGGTCCTGAAAGCCTTCAATGCGGAGGAGCAAAGTATCAGTACGATGAACGAGCTCAACGATACCCTTTATGACACTGCTTGGAAAGCTCAGCTGTTCTCAAATATGATCCGACCCATCATGCACTTCATTGGGAACGTTGGGTATGTGGCTGTGGCGATTGTTGGCGGCAACCAGGTCATTCAAGGCCGCTTGATGATTGGTGAAATTCAAGCGTTTATCCAATACATGCGCTCCTTCCAACAGCCCATTTTGGAAATTGCTAACATCTCTAACATATTACAGCAAACAGCTGCTGCTGCTGAACGGGTATTCGATTTCCTCAACGAACCCGAAGAAGTGCCTGATCCGGAAAATCCGGTCATTCCTGAAGATATACAAGGAAATGTAACCTTCGATGATGTACGCTTTAGTTATGAACCTGGTACGGTGGTAATCAAAGATTTCTCAGTTGAGGTTGACCCCGGGCAGCAAATCGCCATCGTCGGTCCAACTGGCGCCGGCAAAACCACGCTGGTTAAGCTTCTCATGCGCTTCTATGAGTTAGACGATGGCGAGATAGCCATCGACGGCACTAACATTATCCGCTTTAAGCGGCATGATTTACGCGGCATCTTTGGCATGGTCTTGCAAGATACTTGGCTCTTCAATGGCACAATCTTCGATAATATTCGTTACGGACGAGAAGATGCGACCTACGAAGAAGTGGTGCGCGCCGCCGATATGGCTTATGCCGATCACTTCATCCGCACGCTGCCTGGCGGTTACCAGATGGTGCTCAACGAGGAGGCTAGTAATATTTCTGCCGGCGAAAAACAGCTGCTCACCATTGCTAGGGCAGTTTTAGCTGACCCGACCATTTTGATTCTGGATGAAGCCACGAGCTCGGTCGATACCCGCACGGAGATTCTAATCCAGAAAGCAATGGATAAGCTCATGCGCGGCAGAACCAGCTTCATTATCGCCCACCGTCTCTCGACCATCAAGAATGCTGACCGTATTCTAGTCATCCGCGATGGGGATATCGTGGAGCAAGGCAAGCATGATGAGCTGCTGGCTAAAAATGGCTTCTATGCTGAGCTGTATAACAGCCAGTTTGCCCTGCAGACTGAGTTCTAAATCCATAATCCCCTGAAGCGCTTTGCTCGCGTCTGTTCCAGGTATTGTCATGGCTAATTAGAAATGTCCTATGCTGGCAATTTAGAAATGTCCTGTTCAGTGGATAAAGTTTCCAGTATGGGCCTTTGTCGAGATTTAACCTTCATCCCCTTCTTGTCAATCATGTTGCATGAGGACGCTGAAAAACGCTTGTCCATGGATTACCTCCAGCCTCTGAAAGGTGAATAATCTCAGGATACCCTCACCCTGCCCTCTCCTAGCTCCGCGTCACGCCTGTTTTGGCATCAATCTGCTGGGAGTGGGAGGT
>DMCS01000007.1 GCA_003445715.1 Candidatus Mesolinea sp.
CCACTATATAAGACTTTACCCTCTTGTAAGCGTATTTAATAGAAGTAAGTATTTGTATTCGTAATTTTCCTATTCTTTCCCATTAATCTACAATCCTATCAGGGTATAATCTACACAGCATTTCCCAGGAGGAGAGCATGGCACAGCAAAAACTTTGGTGGCAGCACGGCATCATTTATCAAATCTACCCGCGTTCCTTTCATGATACCAACGCCGATGGCATCGGCGACCTGCCTGGCATCATCCAACACCTCGATTACCTGCAAGACTTAGGCGTCGACGGGATCTGGCTCTCGCCCATTAACCCCTCCCCAGACCGCGACTTTGGCTATGACGTCTCCGATTACAACGCCATCGACCCCAAGTTCGGCACGATGCAAGATTTCGACACCTTGCTCACCGAAGCACACCAGCGTGGCATCCATATCATCCTTGACTTAGTGCTCAACCATACCTCCGACCTGCACCCTTGGTTCCAGGAGTCGCTTAAATCCCGCGAAAACCCATACCATGACTGGTACCTCTGGCATGACCCTGCACCTGATGGCGACTACCCCAACAACTGGATCTCTATCTTTGGCGGGCCAGCTTGGGAATACAACCGGGAACTCAATCAATACTATTACCACATGTTCACACCCCAACAGCCAGACCTCAACTGGCGCAACCCACAAGTGCGCCAAGAGATGTTGGACATCTTCCGCTTCTGGCTCGACCGCGGTGTGGACGGTTTCCGCTTAGACGTTTTCAATGAATATTTCAAGGATAAAGACTTCCGAAATAATCCGCGTAAGCCAGGCATTCACTTACTCCCCTTTGACCGTTATGAGCATATTTACGACACCTCGCAGCCGGAAATGTTCCCGCTCCTGAAAGAAATCCGCGGTATCGTGGATAGCTACCCTGAGCGGTATGTGGTTGGTGAGACCTTCTTAGCAGACGCTGTGCACGCCCGCCTCTACATTGGTCCGGATCTGCTGCACGCCGGCTTTGATTACGGCTATGCCAAATCCCCTTGGGGCGCGCGCAGTTTTGGCAATGCCATCGCTTTCTGGGATGCTCTCCATGGCGAAGAAGCTTGGCCGAATTACTTCCTCAACAACCACGATACTCCGCGGTCCTCGGTTCGTTACGTCACCGGCGAGAATGATGCCCGCCTCAAGCTACTGGCAGGCATGCACCTGACGGTGCGCGGCACGCCTTACCTCTACTACGGCGAGGAAATCGGTATGCGCGATACGCGCTACCGCCGCAGGGAGCTGCAGGACCCAGTCGGCAAGCGTTACTGGCCCCTGAATAAAGGCCGGGATGGCTGCCGCTCACCCATGCAGTGGGATGCCAGCCCTCATGCGGGATTTAGCTCGGCGCAGCCCTGGCTGCGTTCCAACCCCGATTACCCGCAGCGCAACGTTCAAGCGCAAAGCGAAGACCCACACTCACTCTATCACTTCTATAAACAGTTGATTCAGCTGCGGCGAGAGAACCCAGCGCTCTACGCCGGCGCGCTGGATCTGCTCCCGCTTGAAAATGAGCTTGTTTTAGTTTATAAACGCACGGCTGCTGAGCAACAAGCGCTCATTGCGCTTAATTTCTCTAACCGCGAGCAGGAAGTTTCCGTACCCGCGCCAGAAGCGAAAGTCCCTGAAAATGAAAGCCAAGCTTGGCAGTTGCTATTTGCTGGCAATGACCTTGTCAATAGCACCTTTTCTGAAGGCAATGTTCATCTGCCCCCGTATGGTGTAGCTATTCTGATTGCCTGACCAAGTCAGTGAAAGGCGGAAAGCTGAGTACCTCCACCTCAATCTCTTGTCATCCTGCTCCTTTTGTTCCCGGGCAAAGGCGGGCACAAACTGGTATACCGTTGGAGCGCTTCCTGCCTCCGCACTTCTCGGGTATGGCTGCTCGCTGGGTTGGGCAGTTTGCCGAGCCAGGCAGCTGGATTTTGGACCCTTTTTGTGGTGATCCATTCGCAGACCTGGAGTTAGCGCGCGCGGGTTATCGCTTGTTGGTGACAGCCAATAATCCTGTTACAGCCTTCATTGTAGAAGTCTTAGCCTCTGTACCCTCCGTTACCGAGCTTGGAGATGCCTTCCAAACTCTGGCAGACTTGCGCATGAGTGGTGGCGAACGTTTTGAAGATTACATCAAGAGCTTTTACCAGCTTCCTTGCCCCCAATGTGACCAAACAGCCGAGGTTGCCGTCTTTATCTGGGAAGAAGACCAAGCTGAACCGCAAAGCCTCCAGATAAACTGCCCCTATTGCGGCTATTCGGCTGACCTGCCCGCTTCGCCTGAGTTATTGCATACCTTGAAGAACCTGCCATCTTATGCCCTTCACCGTGCCCGCGCTCTGGAGTTAGCCGCCAGCCCAGAGGACCCCTTACGCCCAGTGATGGATGAAGTAATCCACTTTTACTCACCGCGGGCGCTTATTTTGCTGCAGGCTTTGCTCAATAAGATAAGCGATCCATCCTTCACTGCGCGTCAAAAAACGCTCTTGCAGGCGCTTTTCCTCACCACAGCCGACCAAATGAACCAGCTATGGGCTTATCCACTCGGCCGCAACCGCCCACATCAGCTTATTCGCCCGCCTACTTATCAGGAAACCAACCTGTGGCATGCCTTGCTCCGCTCGCTCACACTCTGGCAAACGCAGGAGCCAGAAATTGTGCTCAAGCCTTGGCCAAGCCAACCCCCACAAAAAGGCGGTATCAGCCTTTTTCGCGGCCGTCTGCGTGAGCTGGATCCCCCACCCGACCCCCACATGCTGAGCTTAGCAATGGCTGCTTTGCCGCGCAGGAATCAGGCTTATTGGCATCTTTCTGGCTTATGGACTGGTTGGCTATGGGGGAAGGAGGCACTTTCGCCTTTACGGCACAGCTTGCTGCGCCAGCGTTACGACTGGACTTGGCATACATACGCTCTCACCAAAGTGCTCTCTCAACTGCCCAAGTTGCTCCAACCCGAAAACCCAATTTTATTGCAAATTGGCGAGCTGGATCCGCTCTTCATGCTCTCGGGTCTGTTAGGCGCGCAAGAGGCAGGCTTACGCGTACAAAGCTATGCCATAGATGGCGAAGAAAGCACCTTGCAAACAGTGTGGAAGCGCTCGCCTACACCGCCAAAAACCACTGGGCAGAACTTACAGCTCTGCGCTCAAGAGGCTGTCCAGGACTTTCTCATCCAAAAAGGAGAGCCTGCCACGCATCTGGCGTTGCTAACTCAGATAACACTCCAAGCACATGGGAGGGGGTTATTGGCTGGCCAGCCCCAGGCACAGCCAAACCACACGCTAAATGAACTACAAGCAGAGCTTGAGCGCGTATTTTTGGATACAACCTTGCTTAGGCGCTACAACCCAGGTGCTACGATTGAAAGCGGACTCTATTGGTTAGCCAATCCACAAATAGAGCCAGAGCCGCTGGCAGAAAAACTAGAGGTGGTGCTGCTTGAGCTTCTCAGTGAGAATCCACAGCCAAAGCAGCAGGAAGTTTTACAAAGCGCATATCACACTTTCCCTGGGTTGCTTACTCCGTCAACGGAGTTAATTGAAACTGTTTTGAGCGCATACGCTGAAAAAATCAATGGTGAAAACCCCACATGGCAGCTGCGCATCAGAGAAGAAAGCAGTGCCCGCCAGCGCGATTTGCGAGAAATGCACGTTTTGTTAGAAATGATCGCTAGGCGCTTGAATTACAGCACTGAGCAGCAAGGCGAGGTGATTACTTGGCATGACGAAATCGGCAATCTCATCTATAGCTTCTTCCTGCTACTCACTACGGTGGCGACACCGTTGATCTACGCTTATGGCAGTTTGCCCGGTGAGAAATATATCCTCCTTCCCGCAAGCCGGTCTAACTTACTTACTTATAAACTCAGGAATAACCCGCATTTGCAAGAGCTTTGCGGAGAAAGCTGGCATTTCATCAAGTTCCGCCAAGTGCGCATTCTAGGGGCTGAGCCGCTGCTGACGCGTGAAGCCTTCCCTCGCAAAATCCTCGAAGATCCTCCAGAATACCAGCGCTCACAGCTGCCACTGTTCTAATCAGTTAGCCACCTCAACAACAACTCTTCAATATCATCTATTAAGGAGTACTGGTCTCCGATGTCACAGTCGCTTCTTGTGGCGTAGACGTCAATGTTGGCGTTGGTGGTGGTGAGGTCGGGGATTCTGTAGGCGTGGCAGTCGGACTCGGCAAAGGTGTGGGCGTGAGCGTTGGCGTTTCCGTCGGCGTGGGCGTGGGTGTTTCGGTGGGGGTAGGGGTCTCGGTAGGTGTAGGGGTTGGCACTTCCAGCGCCACAGTGAAGCGTTTTTCTGCCTGTGTATCCACCGTGCTGCGCATCAGAACGCGCAAGGTTACCACAGGCGCTTCAACTTCTGTCAAATCCCATTCGTAAATCTCCTGAGGTGTATGGGCTGGGTCATTATTCCAGTCAACTAATACATTCCACTCTGTTGGGTCTTCCCCTTCACCCCAATCGATGCGGAAATCCCGAAAATTCGCTGTGGCATCAATAATCCCAATAATTCTGAATGGATTTTCGCGAATAGTTTGACCATTGACCAGATTGAGTTCGATAATGGCATGGGGGTCATCCGGCTGGCATTCGCGTTCGGGCAAGATGACTAACGGTTCTGGAAAACCATAAGTATCTGCCCATTGCCGGCCTTCTTCAGTCTCCTTCAGCCAGCGGATAGCGAATTTGTCGGTCACATTGATAACTAATTCTCGCTTGGTCAGGTCGGCACAGGCTGCTGAGGCTTTCAAGCCGGTCCAGGTGTCGATCTCGATCTCTTTCCACAGGTCGTCTTCCTTAGGTGCAGGCAGCTGGTCAGAGGCAAAAAACTCGATGCGCGTGCTCGGGCACCACTCAGAGGGCTTGGTGCCAGATACTGCGCAAATGACTTCATCTTCTATATCTGCAGGCCGCCTGAAAGGCGTTGTCTGCCCGCCATAAACTAAACTGATTCCATCCTGCATCACTCTAGCCCAAATCGGCGCTGCACCGCTGAGGCCAGTGGTATTGACCATTGGAGAGTAATCTGCATTACCCACCCACACACCTACCACGAGATCTGGGGTATAGCCCAATGTCCAGTTATCACGGTAATCGTTGGTCGTGCCGGTTTTAGCTGCCGCTGCAAAGGGCAAATTGAGCACCGAGTTATAGCCAAACATGGGAGCACGTGCCTCAGGGTCAGAAAGAATCGAGCTGATCAGAAAAGCGTGTGCTTCCCGAATTACTTGATCTCCAGCTGGCGGGGTGTATTCAAAGATAGTTTGACCAGTATAGTCAACCACCTTGGTAACCGCAACCGGCGCCACCCGTCTGCCTTCATTTGCCATCACCGCGTAAGCACCAGTCAATTCCAATAGGCTGACCTCACCGCCGCCAAGCGTGAGCGAAAGCCCATAATCTGGCCGTGTCAGGCTGGTAATGCCTAAGCGTTTTGCCATAGCGATAAAGCCGTCTTCCTGCAGCGTAGCTGGGTTATCATAAATGCCCACATATTGCAGCGCTTTAACCGCGGGGATGTTGTAAGAGTTGGCTAAGGCACTCCGCACCGTCACCGGTCCGTGGAAGCGGCCGTCATAGTTGACCGGCACATAGGGCGGGCTCGGGTCGCCTTCTATGCCAGAAGGTGGAAACTCCGAAGGAACATCCCAAATTAACGTGGCAGGCGTCCAGTCCTTTTCAAAGGCTGCCAAATAGGTAATCGGTTTGATGGCTGAACCCGGCTGGCGGGTCTGCGAGATAGCCATATTCACCTGCCCGCTGATAGCCTCATTATAGAAATCCGCAGAGCCAACCATAGCGAGAATCTCACCGTTTTTGGGGTTAATGGCGACCACCGCACCGTTGGTGGCATTATTAGCGGTCATCGTGGCTAATTGATCTTGCACTGCTCTTTGGGCAGCTTCCTGCAAGGTAGGATCAAGCGTGGTGTAAATCGTAAAACCCGAGCGGTAGATAGTTTGAGCGTCAAACTGCTGTTCAAGGAGCGATTGGATATAAACGACCCAATGCGGATAGCGCATCGTGTTTTGCTTTTGTACGAAAGCATAGGTTTCAATCTGTTCGCGAGCGGCGAGGGCATCAGCTGCGCTCACGCAAACCTTATCCAAGTTTTCCCCAATATAAATGCAGTTCTTCTCCTCGCTGAGCTGGTACATAAGGACCAGTACTGCTCGGCTGCGGATAAGCGTTGCATCCCGGTTGTTATAGATGTCATAGACCGCTGGCGATTGCGGCAATCCTGCCAAAAAGGCGGCTTGCCAGAGTTCGAGATCAGCAGCAGTGGTATTGAAGTAAGTCTCTGCGGCAGCTTCCACACCGTAAGATAAATTGCCATAATAAATTTCGTTCAGATACAACTCCAGCACTTCTTCTTTGCTGTAGCGCCGGGTGATTTCAGCGGCTAAGATGATTTCGCGCGCTTTGCGCTCATATGATTGCTCGAAGCGCTCTTCTTCCAGTAGCAGCATACGCGCCAATTGCTGTGTAATCGTCGAGGCACCAGAAACGATCTCACCAGAGGTATAGTTTTGCCAAAGCGCTCGCGCCACTGCCATCACATCAAAGCCAGGATGGTTGTAATATTCCTTATCTTCCGTTGCGATCGTCGCCGCAATCATATATGGGGAAATCCGCTCCAGTGGGACGTAGGTACGTTTACCAGCGTTCGGATCGACCATCTCGTAAAGAATATTGCCATTACGGTCGAGGATACGTGTGGTTTCAAACTGGGAGGTGCGCGATCGCAGCTCGGCTACGCTGGGCAAAGTGGATGCAATGCGGAAATATTGCACCCCAACAAAAATAATGCCAATCAAGAGCAATGAAACAATGGCAACTAAAATCGCCTGCCAAGGGAAACTTTTCTTTTTCTTCGGCGCTTTCCCCTTACCGGTTGAGGTCTGGTAGGGTTGAGTGGGAATATTTCCGCCCCCACTCGCTTGACCACGTGCCGGCTGGTGCGGCACTGCGATAGGCTGTGTATCGCCAGATACTGTCTTAGCTGGAGCATAGGCTGACGCCGTCAGGCGAGTGGCGCCGGCGTCGGTCTCGGTTACACGCTGCGGAAGGGGAACTGGTTGCTCAGCTTGGGGTTGCACAGGCTCTTGCGGTGGAATCGTGGGGATGTTATCCTGCAGGCGGTTGGGTTCATACGTCCAGCTACCAGCTGGCTTTACCATGCGGGTTTGGTTGGTCGATGGTGGCTGCTGCTCACTGCGCGCCCAATGCTCAGTGAAAAAGTCGGTATGCAGGTCAGGCTCAACCGCTTTTTGTTGTTCGGCGAGGGTTGGCTCATCGCTAAAGCCTGCCAACTCCTCGAACCAAGGACCTGAAGGCTCCGCTGGTTTTTCTGTCGGTTGTTCTAGAGGTTTTTCTGTCGGTTGCTCTGCAGGTTGTTCTGCCATCGGCTGATCCGCACCCGATGCATCTTCTGCATCCTCTGCCTTTTCACGCTGCTCCGGTTGGGCTGCTGAAGTTTCCTCTCCAAGATTCTGCTGTTCTTCAAAAGAACTAGGTTCTTCTGCGTCTTTAGCCTCAGGTGAGCTCGGTAGCGCTTCATCGGGAATTGGCACGGCGTCCTTATTAATATTATCCGGCTCTACGGAACTGTCTGCATCATGGAATGCACCAATCTCGCCGAAATCCCCTTGGGGATTCTCCTCGGGATAATAATCATTTGGATTTAAATTTTGATCGGTCATTGTTTATATTTTAGCATACTGCCTATTTTACGTTAAACGCCATATGAAGTGTTGTTGTTCCCAGCAGTGCAGAGTCGGGAACAGAAGCTAAAAATGCAGCTAGCAGTGTTAAAATAGAGCCATGTCCGCCGGACCTTTTTTCCACACTGATCCTATCGGTCTCACTTTAGCTGCAGACCAGCGCTTCGGATTGCTCGACCCATATATTGATGCTGTCTGGCAGCTCAACATAAACCCCAACAAGGCCCTAGCACTCGAGACTAGTTTTGGCCTGCAAGCTCAAAAGTTCAGCGTGTTTCCTATCTTCCTGATCAACCGCCGTCCAGTTTGGACGATCGGTGACTTTTTCTCCCAGCCGCGCATCGATGAAATCTACTCCGATTATGCCCGCCTCACCTGCACGCCTGCGGCTGGCTTTCAGGCACGCTTGGAAGTTTGGGCACAGACCAGCACCACTCTGCTCTGCCGGCTAAGCTTACACAACTTAACTGAATCCAAAGCAATGCTTGGAATCCAAGCTGCGGCGGAGCTTTTCCCATTGGAAGGTACCGCTGGGATGGCAACTGCCTCGCTCCAATATCAGCCCTACCTTATCGGCATAAGCGAAAGCCTGTGTATCACCTTGGCAGCTTCTGGCAAATCCATCCCGGTATTTAGCCCTTTTTCCGCATTGCAGAGCGAGGAAGAAGTTGCATCAGGTGAAGAGATAACCTTCACCTGGCGCTGCAGCGCCGCACAAGGCGAAGAAACCAGCATAAAACGCGCCTTCCAGCCCTTCCCCGAAAATTGGGATGCTGCCACTGCGCACATCAGGCTTTCCCAGCAGGCAGACCTCCTGGAAATCAGCACGCCCTATGCGGATTGGGATGCCGTATTCTTGACCTGCCAAAACGCTGCGCAGCAAGCCTTAATCCGCACGGAGGCAAACCCAGAGCAATTGAATTTCTGCCCTTACCGCAGCCCAGACTATAGCTATACGCACCCTATGCCGGCAGCAACACAAAACCTACCGCTCGAACCAAATATTCCCGCCCTTGGATTAGCGCAGCTTTGCCAAGCGCTGCTGGCCATACATGCACCTGAAGCGGCTGCTGTCATGCTTGCCCAACTGCCGGCACTGGGCGATCCCCCAATCGTGCCTGGTTTGGGGCGCAAAGTGCTACCTTTCCCGTGTTTAGCCCAATGTGCTGCCCAGATTTATACCCTAACCGGGAATTTAAATTTCTTAGCGCAAATCTACCCACCACTGCGAGAAACGTGTATGGCTTGGTTCGAGCCTTCTCAGGATCGCGACCAAGACAGCTTGCCGGAATGGGCTGTGCTCGCGCAAACCGGCTGGGATGATCACCCTACCTTTAATATTTTCAACGCCGAGCGCCTTGCCACACGCATCGCCACCACCGAGAGCTTAGCTTTGGGGTACACATTGCTGGAAGAAATCAAGGCATTGCAAAAGCTGGCTCGCACTATGGATGACCAGCCTACCATAGAACAAGCCGATGTGTTGCAATCAAAATTAGCTTCCCGCCTGGAGGCGCTACGCATCCAGTTCCCAGAAACCAGCTGCTGGGATCGCGACAGCCACCAGGTGACCAATCCAGCCGTGCTTTTCGAGGGCAGCATTTCTGAGCTGGGGCAGAAACCCATACTCTTGCCACAGGCTGCCCGCATCAATGCGAAACTATTGATAGGATTGACGGTTCCTAAGCCCACACAGGTCAAAATTGTGGGTCAAGGGCGAGATGGAACGCCAATCGAAGAAACGCTCGTGAGCGCTGCGTTCTCACGCTTAGAGGAATACCTGTTTTTCACTAGCGAGCGCGTGTACCAACGGATTGATCATCTTAGCATTCCCGGGCTGAGCGACCAAACCTGGCTGAGGCTGTACGTGGCTGACTTGACCGTCAAGGATATCGGTTGGTATTTAGCTTATCTACCCCAAGAAAAGACGGAAGCTCCAGAGCACCCTGAGGAAGCCGCGGGCGAGCAAAGCATTGGGCAAGGTGCTCCTTCCCCATCGGAATTCTCCCTCTATACATACGGCTTGCCGAATTACGAACAAAAAACAGAGGAGACCATCACAACAGGCCCCGTGAACCCAGCCTGGAACAGCCTGGTGCTGAGGCAATTGCTGGAAGTCGGAGCGAAGGCGGACGCTGCGGAGCTGTTTACAAGCCTGATGCGTGGCACGATTCAGTTGCTCAAGCAAGAGCATAGCTTCTACGATGCCTACAACAGCCAAAACGCCCTACCCCTTGGCAATAGCAACGGCGTCATTGGCTTGCTGCCGCTGCACACTTTTTTGGAGCTGGCTGGAATCCGGCTGTTAGCGCCTGGGCGTGTGCAGCTTACTGGCGAGTTCCCCTTCCTGTGGCGGCTCAGCTTACGCTACCGCGGTGTAGAAGTGGTGCGCGAAGGCAAGAATACCACCGTTACTCTGCCTGATGGCAGCGTGCATCATCACTTCGGCAGCCAACCGAGGATGTTTTTCACAGATAATCCAACAAAATCGCTAGACTATTTAGCAGAAGATGGAGATAAATGAAAACCCAAAAAGAAAGACAGACCACCGTCATATGGATAATCTTGGCAGTTATCATTTTGATTGGCACATTTTTACGCTTTTATAAAATTGGCGAACAGTCTTTCTGGCTCGATGAAGCAGCATCTTATTCGGCGATTACAAGCGGATTTCCAGAGTTTGTCAGCACCGGAAATATGGCCATGTTTTACCTGCTGGCTGCGCTCTGGACGCGCCTGGTGCCCGTGGTCACCGAAGCCAGCTTACGCTCTCTAACCGCTATTTTTTCAATTCTGTCAATCCCTTTGATATTTTTGGCAGGTAAAGCCATCTTTGAAGATGAACGCAAAGGATTGCTCTGCGGACTTTTGGCAGCCTTCCTGCTGGCAATCAACAGCACAGAGGTGCGCTACGCTCAGGAATTCCGCTCTTACAGCCTCACCACCCTACTTACCCTCGCCTCTACCTTACTGCTTATGCAACTGGTCAAAGAAAGCGCCAAGAAAACCTGGACCCTGGTGCTCTACACACTCATTACAGTTGCAGCGATATACAGCCATATGTATGCCGGCTTGCTGATCGCAGCCCAGGTGGTCAGTCTGCTTTTTCTGATTCCCGCTTTCAAAGCAGATGCACACTTCCTGCGCCGGTTGCTGCTTAGTTATTTTTGTGTAATTCTCTTGTTGATTCCTTTAGCATTACTGATTCTAACAACTGGTAGTAGCCCGTTGGGCTGGCTCGGACAGCCTAAGCTCAGTGACATCCCCAAGCTGTTCCTGTTCCTCACTGGAAGCACACGTCCGGGTTATCTCATAATCCATCTGGCTTTCACCCTGCTCGGTGCGCTCGGGGGAATTGGCATCTTCAGTAAGTCCATCAGCCAGCAGCGCTGGCGCTTCATTTTGCTCCTGATTAACATCGTTTTGCCCATAGGGCTAAGCTTTATCGTCTCACTAGTCCTCCAGCCTATCTTCATCGACCGTTATCTGCTGATGACCGGCCCTTATCTAACCCTGCTCGTGGCTGCGGGCATCGTGACCGCCGCCGAGCTCCTTCATAAAGCCTTTCCCAAAGCTTTGCCGCTCCCACTGGTGGCTACCGTTTTTGCGGTGTTGTTCGGGGTCCTGGCCTATAGTGGACTATCAAATTATTATGAAAATTTTAGTAAGGAAGATTGGCGCTCAGCGGCTAACATCCTCGCAACGCACTGCAAACAGAGCCTGCGCATTTATTATCCGGATTGGCTTGCCCCTTCGGTGAAGTTTTACGAACCAAGTTTGAACCCCATTGCGCCTGCTGAGCTAAGTGCCTATCTGCAAGAGCTTAAGGTGGATGGCAATGACACCTTACCACAGGCTGAAAACTACGAACGAGCGTGCCTGGTTTTCAGCCATCTTCAAGTGGGCGAGCGCAACCAAAACGCCGAGCTGCTCCGTCAAGCTATCCAAAAGCAATTCCCTAACGCCCTTATCACGGAGCTCAACAGCGTGACAGTCGAAATCTATTCGCGCTAATCCCTTACCTTAGTCTACCGTCAGTGTTTTGCTCAGGTTGCGCGGGAAGTCAGGGTCGTAACCGCGCCCGATAGACATATGGTAAGCCAGCAGCTGCAATGGCAGCACGGTCAGCAGCGCAGCTACGGGAGCCTCTGCAGCCGGGATAGGAATCAGGTCAGTGGCATTGACGCGCAGGCGGCTGTCTTCTGCACCGATGGCAATCGCGCGCCCGCCGCGGCAGGTTACCTCGTTGATGCCACTCACGATGAGCGGCACATCCTCCGGACCCACCGCAAATATCACCGGGAAGCCCTCGGTCACGGCTGAAAGCGGGCCGTGTTTGAACTCAGTGGAAAGCATGCCCTCGCAATGGGCATAGGTGATCTCCTTGAGCTTCAACGCCCCTTCGAGTGCCATTGGGAGTGTGGTGCCATAACCTAAGCAATATAAGTCATTCCAAACGTTGATCTCCTCAGCCAAAGCCCGAACTTGCGGTTCACACATGGCAAGGGTTTCTTCCATCAGGTCCGGCAAAGTTTCCAGCATTTTCCCGTCTCTTCCGCTCAAGAGGTTAGCCAGGTAAAGGAAGGTGACCACCTGATTGGTAAAAGTCTTGGTCGCTGGCACGCTGATCTCATAGCCGCAGGTCAGTGGCAGCCAGGCAGAGGTTTGCTTGGTCAGCGTCGAGCCAATCACATTAGCCATGCCGAAGCAGGTCATCCCAGCAGCTTGGGCACTTTCGAGCGCGTTAAGTACATCTTTCGTCTCGCCGGATTGGCTGACGAAAATGCCTACATCTCGTGCATCAACCGCAGAAGCATACTGCGCAATGAACTGTGGCGCTAAGACGGGGATCACGGCGCGTTTCGCCAGCCGGCCAAAGTAGACCGAGCCAGCTAAGCAGGCATGGTAGCTCGTGCCGCAGCCGATGAAGTAAACATTGCGCGCAGCTTGAATCGCCTCCAGGATGCGGGGCATATCAGGGTGATGCTCGAGCAAGTGCAGCAGCTCGCGCGCCACCTGGGGCTGCTCGTGGATTTCCTTGAGCATAAAGTGGGCATAGCCGCCTTTTTGCACCGCGG
The DNA here is from genome assembly GCA_003445715.1 of Candidatus Mesolinea sp. GTDB lineage: Bacteria > Chloroflexota > Anaerolineae > Anaerolineales > Anaerolineaceae > Mesolinea. The sequence continues at coordinate 12,821 of DMCS01000007.1, forward strand.
ACATTTCCTCAGTGATCAGCTCGGGCTCGCACTCGATTCGGCTGCCGTCACTCACCGCGTGCAGTTCGATGCCATCCCAGCTCAGGGTGACCACATCCCCATCATTGAGGCGCACAATCTTGCGCGTCAGCGGCAGGATCGAGGGCAAATCCGAGGAGACGCAGGTAAAGCTATCGCCAATTCCCACCACTAAGCCGGAACCCTTCTTGATGGCGTAGAGCTTGTCGTCATAAATGCTGCCAATCACAAAGGCGTAATCGCCCTGCAGGTCCTGATAAGCCAAGCGGATGGCGGTGACCATATCCTTGCCTTGGTTCACGTAGCGCTCAACGGCGTGCACGCAAGACTCGCCGTCATTCTGAGAGCGCACGGTCATACCCTCGGCCATGAAGACTTCGCGCAACTCCACATTATTGACCACGTTGCCATTGTGCGCCCCCACCATATCGCCATCGGAATCTAAGTGCGGCTGGGCATTTTCCTTGGAGGGCGCGCCAAAAGTGGCCCAGCGCAGCTGCGCGATGCCACGAGAACCGCGCATCTCTGCAAAGTTGTAGCGCTCTGCCACCTCATCCACACGGCCCTTATCTTTGCGCAGGTCAATCTGGCTGCCGCTAAGTGTAGCGGCCCCCACCGAATCATAGCCCCGGTAGGTAAGGCGCTTGGCAGCCTCGATAAGGATGGGCCCTAAGGGCTGCTCGTCTTTAGTCACAATTCCGAAAATTCCACACATAAATTCCTCAAGTAATTTGTTCTGGTCTAGATTAACGTCAGGTATTATAGCGGATTAATTGGCGGAAAGACCGCTCTTGTACGCCGCTCAAGTGGATAAGGTACAATGGAGCCTCGTAGAATAATAAACGATGTGGAAAGCCGATACAACATGAAACCACCCCAAGAGCAAATTCGCTTGCAGCTACTGCCACTCGAGCGTTATGTTGGCGTGGATGAAAAAGACCCGATCAAGTTTTACCGCCTGCCTGTCATCGGGCGCATGTACCAGCGGCGCATTGAGCTGTGCTTAGAGCAGCTCACGGGTGGACAATCCGTGCTCGAAGTCGGATTCGGCTCGGGCGTCAGTTTCCTCAACCTCAGCCAGCTCTACCAAGAAATCCACGGCCTGGACCTGACCGCGAATGTGCGCCAAGTGAGCGAGATGTTTGCCAGCCTCGGCATCCAAACCGACCTGCGTAATGGCAGCGTCCTGCAAATCCCATATCCTGACCAGAGTTTCGATGCTGTGCTGCTCATCAGCATCCTCGAGCATCTGCAGCCTCAGGAGCAGATCATAGCCTTCCGGGAGATTTGGCGGGTGCTTAAGCCCGGCGGGCAGGTGGTTTACGGCGTGCCGGTGGAACGGCCCTTCATGGTGTTCATGTTCCGCCTGCTGGGCACCAATATCCGCGAACATCACTTCTCCACTGAGGCAGATGTCCGCTGCGCTGCAACGCAAGTCTTTGGTGCAGGGAAAATCACCTCTATGCGCGGTCCGCTTGGGCTTTTTGGGAATGTTTACGAGGTGGGAGAATATAGAAAGAGGAGTTAAATCAGGAACGAACTTTTAAAGAAGATGGATTATGCAATCCTATACAGTTAACTTAGGTGGGTAATTCTCATTGTTATTTAGGAATTTTAAAATTTACACTGTTAATAATTTTTTCGATTTGCTAATCTCTTTCATCTATTTAAATGATTTGCAGGCTAGAAATTCAGTAAATACTCTTTGCAATCCCTCGTTCTTCTGATACATCAAGCATCCTAGGAAATTCGCATATATATTAGGTAACGCTTTGAAACTTTAATATTAAGCCCTGCGGCTAATGTGTATTTAGTTGGTCAGCCACAATCTGTCTCCATATTGATTTAACAATTAACTAGGATGGATTAAACTTTTTATTCATCTGTTTATATATATTATTTGTTAATCCATTATTTAAAGAAAACTATTACATAATTATTGACTTAGTTGATAGTATTAGTATACCCGGATTCTACGTCGCCGATTCAGTGAAGGAAAAGCACTTTTAGAAAACAGCCCCTTTTTACCTCAAAAAAGGGCTGTCTTGGGCAATTTTTCATCCGTTTTGAACCAAAATCGACACTTTTTGACCTATTTTGAAGATGTTCAAACAAGTATTTTCAGGTTCGAACTTTCACCCGATTAGAGACATGTATGAAAAATGCATGGCTTAATCATCGGTCTCCATAATCCCAATCTGTTTTTCTAATTAACCAATAGAGTGAAAAGACATGAGAATATTGCAACACCCCTTGCTGAAAGTGTTAGGTTATCCGTTTTCAGTGAATCTCCGCTAATAATTTGTTAACTTTATATGTTTATGTGAACAGAAAGAAGAAACAGCCAAAAGTTTCACCCGGGTTGGGTGAAAATGGTGTAAAATTGTTGTTGATGTGGAATTTCGATATATATATATATATATATATTGAGCAGTTATAACAGAGGAGACAAGTCATGAAACGTTTTTTTATCCTTTCAGTTATCCTATTTCTGTCGATCATTACTGCGGCTTGCACGCCGAGCACCACGATGGAAACCTCAACGCTTAACCAGGAACCTAGCCCGACATCCTCACTCGAGCCGACCGAACCTACCAAACCCGAGGGGCTGGTTGATTCCCTCGAAGGCGTGCAGGACGCCACCATCCAGATCGAAGCTCAGGGTTCCTTCGTCGATCCACAATTCGGTGCAATGTACAATGTTGCCGGGCGCGGCTCAGGTTTCTTTATTGACCCGTCCGGTATTGCCGTCACCAATAACCATGTGGTCACAGGTGCAGCCCTGCTCCGGGTTTGGGTGGCTGGAGAGGAGAAACCCCGTAATGCCCGCATCCTGGGCGTTTCTGAATGTTGGGACCTGGCAGTGATCGATGTGGAAGGGGAGGGGTACCCCTATTTGGAATGGTACAATGGCGAAATCAGACCCGGCCTTGAGGTGTACGCAGCCGGCTTCCCGCTCGGCGATCCGGAATATACTCTGACCAAAGGAATCGTCTCCAAAGCCAGCGCTAACGGAGAGACCTCCTGGGCGTCGGTGGATGCCGTCATCGAGCATGACGCCCGCATCCGCGGCGGCAACTCGGGCGGTCCGCTGGTGACCGGCGATGGCAAAGTGGTTGGCATTAACTTTGCCGGCATCGAGTCAACTGACCAGAATTTTGCCATTCTCAGCACCCGTGCGCAAAAAATCATCGAAACACTGCGCGAGGGTGAGGATATTGAATCCATAGGCATCAACGGGCAGGCAGTTGTCGCCGATGATGGATCCATTTCGGGCATCTGGGTAGCTTCCGTCAAATCTGGTTCACCCGCCGATAAAACCGGCATCCAAGGTGGAGACATTCTGACTTCTATGGAAGGACTGCTTTTAGCCACTGACGGCACGATGGCTGATTATTGCGATATCTTGCGTTCTCGTAACCCCAATGATACGATAGCCGTTGAAGTTCTACGCTTTGCCAGTGAGGAATACCTTGAAGGCCAGCTCAATGGACGTGAACTGGAAACAAGCTTTTCTTTCGCAAATGAGTTAGGAGGCGAGATTGATGGTGAAGAGGGCGGGGTAGCTGCAACCTACGATGAGTATATCGTTGTGCAGGACGATTACAGCGCCATTCAAGTGTCGGTGCCAGCTTCCTGGTCAGAGATAGACGGGTCAGCCTGGGTCGATAGTGAAGAAGTCATTGGCGCAGCCATCACGGCTGCCGCCAGTATTGATAATTTCAACGCCTACTATACTGAACCTGGCGTCTTTTTTGGTGCTACCGATGACATTGCCCGGTTAGGCGGGTACATCCAGGTGCTGGATGTATACCGCGATTGGTTTCGTGAGGATTGCACATTCGAATATCGCGAGGATTACGAGGATGCAGCCTTTGAGGGTGCGTTCGATGTCTTCTCGAATTGTCTTGATTCCGGAAATGTGGTTGTTATCCTGTCAGCCAAACCCCTCAATTCAACCAACCTGCTGGTGCTGGTAATGGTAAATATTATGTCCGATGCTGATCTTGACGCGCTGGATAAAATTCTGAGCACTTTCAACGTAATTGGTCCACTGCCATAGAGCCCTCTATAGAAGGTGCTCTCAAGTTTATCGCACCTGCAAAACGGTGCATTGGTCTAAAAATTCAAAGGGAAATTCCAGATTTCTCTTATAGGAAGGCATGCAGTATATTGTCACGCATGCTTTCTCTATGCGTGGTCCGCTTGGGTTTTTCGGGAAGGATTACCAAGTGTGAGCATAAGAAAAGACAGATTCCTACCAAACATTACCTAATTCATAAAAAGATGATAATTTAATAAATATAATTCTTCAGGCTTATACTATTGCAAATATAATTATCTATATCTATGAAAACATATCGACCGAGAGGAGATCAAGAAGCAATGCGTGATAAAAGGAGAGCAACAATGGACACTGTGACGTTGGTGATGGTCGGGCTTGCGATTGCCCTGCTCATTTATGCGCTAATCCGCGGAGGCGGTCTGGCAAAGGATGGAGTCAAATTAGCTGGCAAAACCTTGTGGAACACGCTGCCGCTCTTGCTGGCGGGTTTTCTAATAGGCGGGTTGGTGCAAGTGTTGCTGCCGCCAGAGCTTATCCAAACTTGGTTAGGAGAAGAAGCTGGGTTGAAGGGCATCTTGATCGGGTGCCTGGCTGGAGGGCTGATCCCTGGCTCGCCTTATGTGATCTTCCCGATTGTGGGTGGGCTGTATAAAGCCGGCGCTGGGGTTGGCGCAGTGGTTGGGTTCGTCTCGGCTTGGTCGCTGTGGTCAGTCTCGCGCTTCCCGATGGAAATCGCGCTCATAGATACCAAGGTGGCTGTGTTGCGCTACGCAATTACCTTCCTTGTGCCGCCCTTGGCTGGCTTGCTCGCAAACAGTTTGGCACGGGTGGTGGGGTAGAAAAAGATCAAGAACCGTATTAGTCTGATGTTTCTCTAGTTATCTGAATGCTTTATCGCCCCCTTCCGGGGGACCCTG
>DMCS01000006.1 GCA_003445715.1 Candidatus Mesolinea sp.
AACCTCTGCCTCCAGCCGCACCTCGCCTTCAGTGTGGAATTGGCGCAAGTGAACGTTCTCGATACGGGCATCATCAGCGCTCTCCAAGCGAATGTCTTTCCAAATCCCGATAGGCGGGAGCTGCGGACCCCAATCCCAACCAAATTGACAGGGGGCTTTGCGTAAGTGTGGAGCACCAGGTAAACCTTGGGGAACCCCCTGCATGTGGCGTACCTTCTCTCGCTCAGCGCAGTAACGCACTGGTGAGCTGAAAGTAATGCCAATTTCATTTTCTTTAGGTTTTAGGAGATCTTTCACATCCCAGCGGAACTGGCGGAACATATTGGCTGTGCTTCCTAAGATAACTCCATTCAGGCTTACCGTCGCTAAGGTATCCAAGCCATCACAAACCAACCATATGTGCGCTTGCTGAGCAAGTTCCACATCAACCCTAAAAATGCGGCGATATTCCCAATCGGATTCTGCAACCCATTGGACCTTTTTCTCGTTATCCCCCACGAAAGGATCGGGGATGCGGCCCAAGGCAAATAAATCGGTATGCACTCCCCCGGGCACCGCCGCAGGCGCCCATTGTTCCATGCCAACCTGGCGAAATTCCCACGTTCCTGTAAGCATTTGTGTTTTCATGCAAAAATATGCTCCTTCTTGTCAGGCTATGGTTCCAAATGATGTAGATAAACAGCTGTTGAATAGAAATGCCATTCTATTCTGTGGAGTAGACCACTGTAGACAGATCCCATTCCTCCCGAATCTTGGGCACATCACTTATCAACCGTTTAGTATAGGCTTCCTTAGGGTGTAATATTACTTCCTCAGCTGTACCGCTTTCCACAATCCTCCCCTTTTTCATGATGTATACCGTCTGAGAAAGGTAATAAGCCAAACCGATATCATGCGTAATAAAAATTAGGGTAGTGCCTTCTTCTGCATTCAGTTTCAGCAGCATATCTAAGATCGTTGCCCTTGAGCAGGCATCGATCATCGAGGTAGGCTCATCAGCAATTAAGATCTTGGGTTTGAGTAAGAATACACGCGCAATCATCAAGCGTTGCATCTGCCCACCCGAAAGTTCGAAAGGATATTTATTGGTCAGTTCCTCAAACTTCATGTTCACAAAGCTGCAAGCTTCACTCATCATGCGAATCTTTTCTTCGCGCGGTGTATTTTTCCCATCGCGCATGTTGATGCAATCCAGAAGAACATCATCAATCTTTCGGAAGATATTAAACGAAGAATAAGGGTCCTGGAATATCGCTTGGATATTCTTCCAGTATTCCAATCGTTTCTTGTGCGTGCTGATATCCCGCTTTTTACCTAAGAAGTAAATCTCACCCTCAGTTGGCTCTGTGAGTCCTAATAGCAGCTTTGCCAAAGTGGTTTTCCCACTACCCGACTCGCCCACAATCGAGACAATTTCTTTATTGTGAATCTCAAGCGACACATGATCAACTGCAAGTGTTTTGGTGCGCCCCATACCATATACTTTCGTCAACTCGACACACTTAAGGCATGACCCCGAACCGTTATCCATTTTGATACGCCTTTCTTAATTCTTCTTCAGTAAAAAATGCAGCGATATGCACGTCCATTGCCTAGTTCCTGCATGTCAATCGTATGTATCTTTGTACACTGCGGAATAACATATTTACAGCGAGCCGCAAAGCGGCATCCAGAAGGCGGATCCTTAAGGTTAGGGGGAGCCCCAGGGATTGCGATGAGCTTCTGTTCCCGCATACCTTCCTCTGGCACGATGAGCGAGCCCATCAGCCCCCTAGAATAAGGATGCAGCGGATCGAGCACCACTTCGTCAGCCGTACCCTTTTCCACGATTTGGCCGGCATACATGACCATAATGTCATCAACCACGTTATAAAGCAGCGGCAGCTCATGGGTGATAAAAACCATCGCCTTGATAAAACCGCTCTGCATGAGGTCCACGAGCATCTTTATGACCATTTTTTGGCTGGTTACATCCAGGGCAGAGGAAGGTTCATCGGCAATCAGTACCTTTGGCCCAAGAATAACAGAGACTGCAATCACCGTGCGTTGTTTCATTCCCCCCGAAAGCTCGACCGGATATTTGTATAATACTGATTCTGGCAGCCCGAGAAGTTTGAAGCGTTCCTTGGCAAGATTAAGAATCTCTTCTTTGGTCGCTTTGGGGTTATGAGCCCAAATCACATCCTGAATGAAATTGAGGATCTTTTGGGTTGGGTTCAGCGCATTCATCGCCGATTGAGGTATATAGGAAATCTCTGTCCCTAAAATTTTGCGGCGGATGACATCTGGATCCATCTTGGTAATATTCTTTCCATCCAGGCAGATATCGCCGCTGACATAATGCAAGGGCGGAAAGTAGTAACCCATCATACTCAGCGCCAATGTCGACTTACCGCAGCCCGATTCTCCAGCAATACCTAATGATTTACCTTCTTCCACCTTTAATGAGACCCGATCAACTGCATAGACATCCTCGTGAAAACGGGTGACATACTTTGTAGAGAGTTCATTGACATCTAATAATACTTTAGGCATATTCACCTGCTATTCACGTAAGGTCGGGTTGAATACCTGGTCAAGCCCAGTGTTCATCAGGTTCATCGAAAAAGAGATTAGTGCAATCATAAGCAATACAGGTAGGTAAGCCCACCACTTTCCCATGATATGTGCCTGATAAATCATCGCCCAATTCATCATTAACCCCAATGTAGGCACTTCTGTTGTGCGCGGTCCTAACCCTAAGATAGAAAGACTAGCTTCAGCAAGAATTGCCGATGAAATTTGCAGGATCAAAGCCATCACCACGTAAGAAGCAATATAAGGGAAGATATCATGGGTAATGATATAGAAGATTGAGTGACCCGACAATTTAGAGAGGTTGACATGGTCACGATTGCGTAAGGACATGACCTGTGAGCGTACCGCCCTCGTAGTCCATACCCATGATGTAAGCCCAATCACCACGGCTATGGTGATAAGGGCTAAGCGGAAAATGGTCTTTCTCATGGGACCTCGAGTATGCCTTCCTTGAAAAGCGTGATTGATTATATTACCCCTTTCCACCAAGATTGTAGCGATTTTGCGCAAATTGCCTTAATTAGATTGCGTGAAAATGCCTATGCATGTTATAATAACAGCTAATGAAAGAAAAAGGAGACTTTTCTTTTCTTAAAATTAGCATCTGCTACTGGACCACTAGTGGCAATTATGTCCCTAGTTAATCCTCCTAAGGCGGGGAATATCATTCTTTCGACGGAAAGCTTATGACCCTTCATTGGTACACCGTGCATTCTAAACCTAATCAGGAACTGCTCCTCTGGAATCAGCTTCAGCAGAGGGAAGTGGAAAGCTACTTCCCCCGCCTAAAGCGCAAGCCGGTGAACCCAAGGGCGCGGCGTGAGGTGCCATACTTCCCCGGCTATATGTTTATCCGTGTGGACTTAGAGAGCTTCCCGCTTTCGAGGATTGCCTGGCTGCCAGGGATGCAGCGCCTGGTGGCATTTGGCGGGCAGCCAGCTTGGCTAATGGATGAGGTGCTCGAGGCTATTCGTCGTCAGGTGGAGGTCGCCAATCAGGTTGCGCAGAATCCCCTGGCGGACATACGTCGCGGTGATGTCGTACGCATCACGTGCGGACCGTTTGCCGGTTACGAAGCGATTTTTGACGCGCGCATTAACGGTGCGGAGCGCGTGCGCGTACTATTGAAACTCTTGCAAAGCCAGCAGGTGAGCCTGGAAGTGCCTGCCACGGAGCTTGTGAGGGTGCGCGCCCGTTGCTGAGCTTTTAGGCACGCGAGCGTGTAATATTTCTCCCAGCCGGCATTTTGAGACATGTCGGATGGGCGGATGCTTTTAAGATGCTGAATGCTAAGCCCGTAAAATTAATCTTAGGGGGCGAGTGTTATGCCCGATAAGCGCAATAGGCGCATAACCATGAGCTTATTGCTGCTGCTCGCAGCGGCGTCAGCTGGGATTTATTGGATCTGGAATAACCCACCCTTTGGCAAGCCCTTACCCATCCAGAGCTTGATCTCGGAGCAAGTCACCCCAGCGAGCGCGTTGATGGAAGCCGAATCCACGCTGGAATTCACGGCGACCCCGGAGGATGAGGCGGCTATTCCAGCCGATAGCGCCGCCGAGGATGCGGAGGTATTGCCAGCCCTGCCAGTGCAGGAAAGCGCGCAAGCAGAGGGCAGCCAAACTCTCCACCAAACCGAGCAGCCTGTAGAGCAAGCTCCCTGCAGCGCCGCCGAAGTTATGACCGTAGCCGTCCTGGGCTTGGATGAAAATGAGCAAACGGATGCCATTCGGCTGATGCGCCTGGACTTTGTGGAAGAACGTATCTCGGTTGTATCCATCCCCCGCGATTTTTGGGTGCCCATAGTGGATATGCAGGAACACGGCATCGAATATGGGCGCATCAATTCGACGTATGCCTACGGTGAATATTTAGATGGCGCAGGCCGCGGGATTGAGTCGTTTGCTAAAAACATGCAAGCGAACTTTGGCGTAAGTTTTGACCATTACCTCGTGCTCCACTTTGAAGACATCGAGAAATACATCGACCTGATCGGCGGCGTGGACGTGACGCTGGACCAGCCAGTCTTTGACCGAGAGCGGCGATTTAGCGCCGGCCAGCACCACTTCGATGGCGAAACTGCGGTGCTGTTCATGCGCATGCGCGAAGGCGATAGCGACTTTTACCGTGTGCGCCGGCAGTCACTGGTATTGACTGCGTTTTATAACAAAGTGATGCACGAATTGAACCTATGGCAGCAGATAAAGCTGGGCGTGGCCATCATCAGCGACCGGTCTATCCAAACGTATTTTAGCATCAAGGATGCCTATGCGCTTGCCTGCCTGGCCGGCCGCATAGAGAGTGAGGATGTCGCTTTCATCGAGATCCCCAGTGACCTTTACCACCCGATGACCACGAACCGTGGCGCCTCCGTGATTATTCCCCACGAAGGGGTAGCCGGCTTTCTCCAGTCCGTGATGGATGGGAGCTATGCGGGGGGAGAATAACAGCGAGTTAATTTGGACGCTGTTTCAAGCTTCTTGGCAAAGTGATTTCCTATGAGGGCTCATCGGGATACATCCACAATACAATGAAAGAAGCATAATGAGTACTACCCGGATTCTACGTCGCCGAATCAGTGAAGGAAAGATACTTTTAGAAAACAGCCCCTTTTTACCTCAAAAAAAGCTGTTTTGAGCAATTTTTCATCCGTTTTGAACCAAAATCGACACTTTTTGACCTATTTAAGATGTTCAAACAAGTGTTTTCAGGTTCGTACTTTCACCCAATGGGTGAAATAAAAACCACGAATAAAGATCACATGTTAAAATTGAAATAATGCGTATTTTTGTAGTAAAGGACGTTGAGGTGATCCATAAAATTGTTTTTGCAGCCAGGAATCTGACATCAAACGCGGGCTTGTTTCTACTGCTGGAAAATGCAAAGGCCAATGGGATTTTTGATCTGATTAACACCGGCCTTATATTTGATCACCCATCGACCAACAAAATCAAGATGAACCACATCAAGACGATGCTCTGTGGCCATTTCATTAGGATCGATAGACTGGAAAGAATAAAACTTCTGCAAGGTGACCCGCTGGTTGAAGCGTTTGGAATTTCGGTGAAAGAACCTGAAACGGTATCACGGTTTTTGGGTAACTTCAACTTTAAAACAACACAAATGATACGAGACATCAATTTCAAAGTTTTCAAAAAGTTGCTTGCTAAAAGCAGGTTAAAATCTATCACCATCGATATTGACAGCAGTGTGGTCAACGTGGAAGGTCACCAGGAAAGCGCAGTCACTCGAAGAGTGCTACGCGAAAGGATACAATCCAAAAAGGCCAGGGAACAACTGTTACAACATCCAGTTTGCCTTCTGTGATGAATTAAAGGCCTATATTACTGGCTTTGTGCGCAGCGGCAACACGTACACCGCAAACGGCGCTGCAGAACTGATCAAAGAAATCGTAGCCCAGATCAAAACGGATGATTTGGAAATCCTGTTCCGCATGGACAGTGGGTACTTTGATGACGAAATTATTGAAACCATCGAATCGGCTGGTTGCCAGTATTTGATCAAGGGCAAAGAGTATCCAACGCTCACCTCTCAAGTAACAGCGCCAACCATTTCATTCGTTAAAGGTGAAGAAGGTAGGGAAATAACGGAGCTTGTTACAAAACTGGACACTTGGGACAAAGACAGGAGATTTGTTGTATCTCGCGTATTGAAACCAGAAAAAGACAGATCGCAATTATCTTTTCTGGAAGGTAACGATTTCGAATACTTCTATTTTGTGACCAATACTGAGATGGCTTCAGAAAAAGTGGTTGTTGCGTACGCGAAGCGCTCTTCGAGAGAAAAACGCGGCAATGCCGAAAATTACATAAGTACCCCAAAGGGGCACAAGGAAGCCAAATATGACATGGCCGTTGGACATTTATTACTAAAATCGTTTTGGGCGAATGAGGCCATATTCCAAATGATGATGCTTTCATACAATCTGTTCTTGCTGTTCAAATTTGATTTTCTGAGCAGTTCTGAATTTCGGCAGCAAATCACCTGTGCCTGCGGCACTGGCGCAGGTAAAACCTTTCGTTTGAAGTTTGTTTTTCTGGCAGGGAAAATTATTAGAACAGCAAGATATGTGGTGATGAAACTTCCGGCAAAATACCCGTTTAGAGACGTGTATGAAAAATGCATGGCTTAATCATTGGTCTCAATAACCCCAATCTGTTTTTCTATTTAACCAATAGTGTGAAATCACATGAGAATACTGAAACACCCCTTGTTAAAAGTGATAGAGTATTCGTTTTTGTGTGATTTTCAGCTAATAGATGGCAGAAGTGGAGATGTCATAATTACACCTTCTGGAAATCACCTCATAGTTCATTTTTTCACTGGCATACTAGAACATTTTCCTGAAATTGACACATTTCAGGTTGTGCAAAGATCATATGGATCCCTTCTAATCAGGATTCAACCATATAGTCAATTAGATAAATTTAAATTGGATGAGATGGTCAGATCGCTGAAAGAAAAAGGGTGCGATGATATGAAGATAGATACTGAAATTGTGACGAGCATCCCTCTTTCACCAACGGGAAAACATCATTTTATTATTAACCAAACAAAAGTGTTAGATGATTAGTATACTTTTGAGTTCAAGTCTCCAAATTCCACAATGTTTGGAGCTGTAATCTCCAATTTGAAACAAGAGAAGTAAAGTTGCCCACTGTCTCCCTCATCCTCCCCATTCGCAACGAAGCCAAGCACATCCGCGGCTGCTTAGAAAGCATCGCCCAACAGGATTTCCCCCACGAGCAAATGGAGATCATCATCGCCGACGGGCTTTCCTCAGATAATACCAAAGAGGTAGTAGAAGCCTCTAAGCCTAGTGATATCCCCCTTATCTGGCTAGATAACCCCGGCAAAATCGTTCCCACCGGCCTAAACTTAGCCATCCGGCAAGCCAGCGGAGAGATTATTATCCGTGTGGATGGGCATGCCGAAATTGCTCCTGATTATGTAAGCCGTTGTGTTTGGTATCTTCAAAATCAGCAGATCCAAGGTGTAGGCGGTCCGATGGAATCCATTGGCGAAAATTATATATCCGAGGTTATAGCTTATGCTATGAGCTCATCGTTTGGCGTGGGGAATTCAGCCTTTCGCACGGTTGTAGACAAAACTTTATTTGTCGATAGTATTCCCTTCCCGGCCTATACTAGAGATATCATTCAAGCGGCTGGTCTTTATGATGAAGAATTAGTACGTGACCAAGATGATGAATATAACTATCGTATTCGTGAGCTTGGTGGAAAGCTCCTTCTCGCAGTCGATGTGAAGTCGAGATATTACAGCCGGGCTTCGCTGGCAAAACTTTGGAAGCAATATTTTCAGTATGGCTTTTACAAGGTGCGCGTGCTGCAAAAACACCCGCGTCAAATGAGCCTGCGCCACTTTGTCCCACCGCTTTTTGTCCTGACCCTAATCCTCTCTATCCTTCTTGCTGTAATGACCCCTTGGGGCAAGGTGTTGCTCGCACTCGTCGCTGGGAGTTATTTACTGGCAAATATTATCGCGTCCTTGATAATCTCAGCAAAAAAAGGTTGGCAGAATTTGCCTTTGCTTCCACTCACCTTTGCCATTCTGCACGTCAGCTACGGTTCAGGCTTTTTGTGGGGCCTAATCAAGTTCCGCAAGCGTTGGGGGGATAAATTCGGCAAAGTGCCGGCGTGGAATATAGATTAGGGTAATATCTATGGCATAATTAGGTGAAATCATGTCAATACCAATTTTTACTGAAACTGAAAGATCACTTGATACTAAAGAGAAAACCGTTGGGCAAGTTGTCTCCGATGTGTTCAAGCGCATCTTTGATATTCTTTGTTCAGCCCTCGGGTTGATATTACTTTCGCCGGTCTTTCTTCTCGTGGCGAGCCTCATCAAACAAGACTCCGCTGGGCCAGTCTTTTACAAGAGCCGGCGTGTGGGTAAAGATGGCACCGCGTTTGACATGCTTAAGTTCCGCACAATGCGCGAAGAGCCAGACAGTTACAATGGCCCGATAATCACTGCGCAAGATGACACTCGCATCACCCCAGTGGGAGCCTGGCTGCGCAAAACTAAACTCAACGAGCTCCCTCAGCTCTGGAATGTGCTCAAGGGCGAGATGAGCTTAGTTGGACCGCGCCCTGAGGACCCTGAAATCGTCGCTACTTGGCCGGAAGAAACCCGTCAAATTATCCTCTCCATCCGTCCAGGAATCACCAGCCCAGCCTCAATCATTTATCACAATGAAGAACAACTCCTGAATGGCGATCACGTTCTGGAGGAATATCTCCACAATATCTCTCCCGATAAGCTACGCTTAGATGAGCTCTATGTCCTCCATCATGGCTTTTTTTCCGATTTGGATATCCTCTTCTGGACCGCTACAAAATTGCTGCCAGCCATGGACGTTTTCAACATTCCAGAGAATCTCTTGTTTGTTGGGCACTTCTCTAAATTTTTACAAAACTACTTTGTATGGTTTGGCGTTGACTTTTTCATATCACTGATCGCGATCGGTATTGTCGGCCTTATTGAACGTGCTAATACTGTACTCAATATAGGTTTATGGAGAGCCTTAGGAATTGCCTTATTCGTTGCCTTACTTTTCAGTCTCATGAATACTTTACTTGGATTGGGGCAAATTTTTTGGAAAAGAGCTCCCGGTTATTATCTCTTTGATTTAGCATTTTCAACATTTGCTACCACAGCTATTGTGTATATTATCAACCTCAATTTTCCTGGTGGACCGCTGCTACCACCAAGAATGGTTATCTATCATGGCGCTTTATCCTTAGTAGGTTTCGCAGCGGTGCGCTACCGCTCCCGTTTGATCACTGGATTTGCTTCCCGTTGGCTGAAGCTGCGCGGAAAAGCCAGCAAGCTCGGCGAACGCGTGTTGGTCGTAGGAGCCGGACAATGCGGGCAGTTGGCTTGCTGGCTAATAGAAAAAAGTGAATTGAATGAAATATATCATGTTGTCGGGATGGTTGACGACAACCCCAACCTACTCGGCATGCGCGTGGATGGTTATCGCATCTTGGGCAACACCAATCAAATAAAAAGTTTGGTTAAAGAGAAAAACATTGATGTGGTCATGTTTGCCATCTCACGAATAAATCAGCGCAATAAAAATCGAATTCTCAAGCTTTGCAACGAATCCGGCGCCAAAGTAGTCATCATTCCTGATCTATTGCACAGCCTTGAAGAACAACTTAAGCATTCAACACCGGAGATACATGAGCAATCCATGGCAGAGTAAACTCGTTCTCGTGACCGGAGCCGCCGGTTTTATCGGCAGCCGCCTTACCGAAACACTCGTGCAACAAGGCGCACAGGTGCGCGCTTTTGTGCGCTATACCTCTCGCGGCGAACTTGGCTTGCTCAAATTTCTTCCGTCAGCGATTCTTTCTGAAATAGAGCTCGTTTTTGGAGATTTGCGGGATGCCGAGGCGATTGAACAAGCTGCCAAACGTGCCGACCTCATCTATCACCTGGGTGCGCTCATTTCTATTCCATACTCCTACTTGCATCCAGTCGAAGTCGTTCAGACCAATATCTTAGGAACGCTCAACATCCTGCAGACTTGCCGCAAATTTGATTGCCGCCTGATACACACTTCCTCCAGCGAGGTTTATGGCACCGCGCTGCAAGTGCCCATCAACGAATCCCATCCCTTGCAAGGGCAGTCGCCTTACTCCGCCAGCAAGATTGGCGCTGATAAACTGGTGGAAAGTTACTACCGTTCATTTGGCGTACGCGCAGTGACCATCCGCCCTTTCAATACCTATGGCCCAGGTCAGTCCGCTCGGGCAGTTATCCCAACCATCATCACTCAAGCACTGACTAAACAAACTGTTTATTTGGGCAATTTGGATGCACTGCGCGATTTTACCTACGTGGATGATACTGTCGACGCTTTTATCAAAGCCGGCCAGACCGATGGAATTGACGGGGAGACCTTCAACTTAGGATCCGGTTCTGAAATCAGCATTCGGGACTTGGCTGCTCTCATTTTTGATCTCATCGGCACCACACCTGAAGTTGAGGTCCATGACGAGCGCATCCGCCCAGCCCTTTCTGAAGTGCAACGGCTGCTAGCCGATAACAGCAAAGCCCGCCAGGTTCTAGCCTGGTCACCCCAAGTCGATTTGCGGGAAGGGCTTATCCGCACGATTCAATGGATTCGTGAACACTTGGATTTCTACCATATTGGGCACTATGAACGCTAAAGTCGGCCTAAGGGACACATTAGCGATGCGCCCCGTTTACAAGTTGAACTCATTAAAGTTTTTCGATCATCAAGAGAAAGGGGAACCTCAATGAAAACAGTTATTTTATGTGGGGGGAAAGGCACCCGTTTGGCGCCATTCACAAATGTTTTACCCAAACCCATGATGCCGGTTGGTGATAAGGCTATCTTAGAGGTGCTATTGCAGCAGTTAAGGCGGTATGGCTTTACTGAGATTGTGCTTGCAGTCGGCTACTTAGCCAGCCTGATGAAAGCCTATTTCAAAGACGGACAGCAGTATGATCTCAACATCACCTATTCCGATGAGTTAGAACCTTTGGGCACCGCCGGCCCGCTTGCTCAAATTCCTGAACTAAACGAAACCCTTTTGGTCTGTAATGGCGACGTCCTCAGCACCTTGAATTTTCACGAATTCTATAATTTCCACAAGGAACAAGGGGGAATTTTGACTATTGCCATGCACCAACGCCAAGTTCATATTGACCTGGGGATCATTGAGCAAAACAATGGCGAGCATGTCATCACAAACTACATCGAAAAACCAAGTCTGGATTATAAAGTGAGCATGGGGTTCTATTTTCTCGAGCCACGCGCGCTGGAGTTTATCCCCCCAA
>DMCS01000048.1 GCA_003445715.1 Candidatus Mesolinea sp.
CGCTGGGGAGGGGAATCAAAGGGGTGGGGTCTGCAGTTTATTAACATATTTTAATCTTCTTGAATATAAAGTTATTCATTTTTCTAATATTATGGACATTTTCAACACCCTCACTTGAAACCTATCACGCCGGCTCAGTCCATTGCTTGTCTGCCATCGAGCGCACGCAGCAAAGTGTTCTGGTCGGCATATTCGATATCCCCCCCCACCGGCAGCCCGCGTGCCAGCCGGCTCACCTTGATGCCCAGCGGTGTGATGCGTTGCTGTAAGTAAAGCGCTGTCGCATCGCCTTCCATACTGGGGTTAGTAGCGATAATCACTTCGCGCACAGGATGCGACTTTAAGCGTTCGAGCAGCGGGAAGATTTTGATCTGGTCCGGTCCAATGCCTTCGATGGGCGAAAGCACACCCAGCAGTACATGATATTTACCGTTATAAGCCCCCGTGCGCTCAATCGCTAATACATCCAGCGGCTCTTCCACCACGCAAATCAAGCCGTCATCGCGGTCAGGTGAGGCACAGATTTCACACGGATCCTGCCCAACAGTCGTAATATTGAAGCACACTGAACATTGCTGGGTTTGCTGTTTGAGTTGTTCCAGCGCTTCAGCTAAGCCCAAGGCAGCCTCATCGGGCGCCTTGAGCAAATAAAAAGCCAGTCGTGAAGCGGTTTTAGGTCCAATGCCAGGCAGCTTAGCAAACGCGTCGATCAAATTTTGTACCGAATCAGGTAAGGTGCGCATAAATTCCTGGTTAACCTAAGCCCATTCCGCCCAGCATGCTGGTGAAAGGCGCCATCTTTTCTTCTGATAGAGCACGGGCGCTCTCTAAAGCTTTATTGATCGCGGTAAGCAGCAGGTCCTGCAGCATTTCAACGTCAGCATCCTCGAGCACCTCTGCTTGTATTTTGACCTCTAAGCATTTCTGGTCCCCGCTCATCGTGACCGTAACTGCGCCGCCGGCGCTTTCAGTTATGCGTGCTTGCGCGATTTCTTCTTGGGCAGCTGCCATTTGTTCCTGCAGCTTAGCCAGCTGTGCCATCATGTTCCCACCGCTGCGGGGTGAACGAGGTGAATTAAATCCTTTAGCCATTAGTATCATTCCTTCTTTTCATTAGCATTCTTCGTTGTTGTTTTGCGCACCCTGCCGCCAAGTTCCCGTAAGGTCATATCCACCAGACCGTTGGGCACGATGTCAACAGCGTCGCTTTCAGATGCAGTCTTGCTGCTCACGATGCAGTTAATCGTAATCTCTTGGATAAAATACTTAGAAAGCACCTTGCGCACCGTCCGCAGCATCTTCTCAGTCATCATCTTCTCGCGCAGCAAGTCGCTGCTAAAGCCCAGGATGAACAAGCCGTTCTCAGCGCTCACAATCCGAGAGGAGTTTAGCAGCGCCCCAGCCACTTGGTCCAGCTGGCGCACTTCCCGCTTAATCTGGTCCCAACGCTCTTGCAAATTCTTCAGGTTAAAATCCACTTGGGCAGAAGTTGGCTGTGGCGCCTTTATACTTTCTCCTGCTTCCGCAGGTGGGCTAACTTTTGGTGCACTGATTTCCGTCTCCGTAGCAAAAGCGCCCTCCGTTACTGTCTGGTCAGTGGTAGAAGGTAGGGGCTTGCTGCTTACTTCTGCGTTGAAAGCCTTTGGCTGCTCCGCCAAGGCTGAGATAGAAGCTGCAAAAGCTAACTCCAAACCCAAACCGGGATGCCAGTTGGCTTTCAGGTCGGTCGCTGCTGCATTGAACTGATTGATATGAGTAATCAATTGTTCGGTGCTGAAGTTTTGCGCATGGGCTTCCATCAGGCTGCGCACTTCGGGCAGCAGCTCTAGGTCTTTGCTGCCATTGAGCTTAATTACCAACAAATTGCGCAAGTAGTCCACCACTTGGCGAGCAAACTGGCGCGGATCCGTGCCAGCATCTAACGCCGTGTGAATGATTTCCAATCCGCGCGCGCTATCTCGGTCTTGAATCGCTTGACCAAGGTCAAGGACTGCCTGGCTGGTAGCCGTACCCAGGATGTTTTGAGCAGTCGCTAAAGTAATCGTTTTTCCCAATGAGGAAAGTTGGTCGATCAAGGAAATAGCATCGCGCAAGCTGCCGGTGGCTTGACGCGCCACCAAGCTCAGCGCTTCCTCTTCAATTTCAATGTGCTCCTGAGCACAGAGCAAGTGCAGTTTCTCGATAATAGTTTGCACAGGAATGCGCCGGAACTCATGCCGCTGGCAGCGTGAAAGCACCGTAGCTGGGATCTTATGTATTTCGGTCGTCGCGAGTACAAAGATCACGTGGCTGGGTGGTTCCTCCAGCGTCTTGAGCAGCGCATTAAAGGCTGATGTAGACAACATGTGCACTTCATCAATGATGTAGACTTTAAAGCGCCCTTGGCTGGGCGTGAAGTTTATGTTATCGCGCAACTCACGGATATCATCCACACTGGTGTTGGAAGCTGCATCAATCTCAATCAAGTCTAAGAAGCGCCCTTCGTTAACCGCGATGCAATTCTCACACGCGTTGCAAGGTCTTTTGCTCAGTTCTGCTTCGAGGCAATTAACAGCTTTGGCAAGCAATCGTGCGGTGGTGGTTTTCCCCGTGCCGCGCGGGCCGGCAAAAAGATATGCTTGGCTAACCTTATCCGCGGCAACAGCGTTTTTAAGCGTCTGGATGATATGGTCTTGGCCAACCACTTCCTCCCAAGAGGTAGGGCGCCAAATGCGGTAAAGGGCTTGAGACATATGTTTTTCCTTTATGGTACCTGATAAGTCGAATAAATCGTTCCAGCTGGGTCTTTGAGGTTGATTTGCTCCCCAGAGCTCCACAGGGATTTTCCCGCACCCCAATAGAGCTCAATGACCGAATCGATGCCGCTTTTGGAATAGAGGCGCACAGCCCCATCCCGGTTTAAGCGTAAGTTAGGGAAGATATAAGCTTCACCTTCTGGCCCAACCACCTGCCAGCCAGCTAGATTCACTGCTTCCTCGCCGTTATTACGGATGAGGATGTATTCTAAGCTCAGGTCACCCACACCAACAACGGCTTCCAGCGAAAGTTTCAGCTCTGCGTTGGTGCTGGGGGTTTGGTTAGGCACAGTCGTTGGTAAACTGGTAGCTGCCGGTGAGACACTTACAGCCGTAGAGATCTCGGGAACCTGATTGTGTGAGTGTGTGCGCTCCCAGATAAAGAGCACCAGCGTCACAGTTAATGCCGAGACAAAGATGTTGAGTAAAATGTAGGGCAGGAGCGACGCGCGTTTTTTCATAGGCTTTCAGCTGTCATAATCATAGCATAATCCCAGTATTTAACGAATAAAAACCTTCAGCAGTCCCCTGCAACCGCTCATGAATGGGATAAAAATCCACGCAAAAAATTTTGCCAAAGATAACGAGATGGGTCCAAACTTGCGGTAAAAATCGGTAAATTTAACAATATCCTAACAAACTTTTAGCTTTGCTTTAATCAACACGTGTTAATATACTTCTTGATTTGAACATCTATTGTTTCTCTCCTTTCAAATTTGTTCAAATCAGGATCAAGTAGTGACAAAACAATATACTGATCGACAGTAAACCAGGCGCAGGTGAGGCGCCTGGTTTACTTTAACCTACCAATGCTTTAATTTGCTCAATCCCCTCACGTTGGCGCCAGAGCAAATGACGCACAGCTTTTCTGGGGGACCATATCTCCCCAGCTGCCTCGCTTATCAACTCAACCCCGACCCAAGCTGGCAAAGCCAGGTGAACAAGCCCAGCAATGAAATCAAGCTGAGCAAGCCCGTCATCTTCAGATGGAAATGCCGGTAGCGGGATCCCGAGTGCCGTTAGGATAGCGTAGGTATCCTGAGCCATTTGGCTTATCATCGCCGGGATTGTTTTGCCTGTTTCTCGCTTTGCACGAGCATAAGCTACCTCTGGCAGGAACTCCAGCCCAGCCAGCAACTCCTCTTTTTGCCAGTGGTAAACCGAGAGTGCAAGTTGCACCTCATCTTGCGTCAGGGCACGGAAGTCATCTTCAAAGAATGCCACCGGTTTAGAGCTCCCCTCTATACGGCTCGAATTCTCAAGCTTAATTACCTCAACGATACGAAAATCGAGGTTAATCAGGTTGAACCAAGGTTGATCAGCATGCAGGTTAATCCAAGCCTCATAGGCAAGCAGATTGCGCGCGAAGTTCATCATCACCTCCGCATCATCCTCACCGTAAGCAAAGCAGCCGGGGAAATCCAACGCCCAAGCCAAGATGCGTCCCCCAACACCATACTCAAGCCCAACACGAATCAGCACTCTATCGGTCTCAAAAGATTTATAAAAGTTAATCGTAAAACACTGGCAAATGACCCAGCGAGATGATGCGCATCCACTCAGCGCGGTCGCCTTCGGTCAAGATTGCCGATTCACCCGCAACTTTACCGCCGGCTTTCTCAATAACCAAGCGCATCCCCTGCAATGTGGAACCAGTGCTAATCACATCATCCAAAATAAGCACCTGTTGCCCGGCAACCAGGGCGCGGTCTTTCTCGTCTAAGTAAAGCTTTTGGGGCTTGCCCGTGGTGATCGATAGCGTCTCAGCTACAAGCGCATTGCCCATGTAAGGCTTCCATTCTTTGCGCAGGACTACATAAGGCTTCTGTGTTACCTTGGCGAGCATATGCGCCATTGGAATGCTCTTGGACTCGGCTGTCAGGATGACATCATAAGTCAGCCCACGGAGTTTGTCCGCGAGCGCCGCCGCACAGGCATCAACCAATTCCACATCGCCCAAGATATTCAGGATGGCAATGCGCAGCCCCGGCTTGACCTCGAACAAGGGCAGTTCACGATGTATGCCGGCAATATCAATGGGATAAGTTTCGCGCTTAGTTTCCATCATTCCTCCTTAACCTCTCAAATTTCATCAGGATTGTAATCCAAAAAAAGCTGTAAATTCCTTTGGGATAGAATTTCCAGTGCTATAAAATTGTGTGGGGAATCAACTAGTGCCGAGGACGCCGACCTCGGCACTAGGTTTTAAGGAGGAGAAGAAGAAGAGAAGTCGCCCTTTCGATAATATAATATCCCATCCCTCCTAACCATGCTTGACGCTTAACCTACGATTACCCTACGATCTGGCGGTTTTCAGGTCCATTACGCTGGCTCTAGTCTTGCGTGGTAACCTACGGCAAGCTTCGCACTCTCTTGACCAGGCAAGGCTTGTGAGACCTACAATCAAACCCACTCGCACGGTACCCTGCGGGCAGGCTGCGCACTCAGGAGACCGGCGAGAACAAGTTAGTCTTTAGATCAGGACAAATGTACCCACAATGTGTCAAATTAGTTACAATAAAGCCATGAAACCAACACCCATCGCCACCTTACTATTCCCAAGCTCTATTGGCAGCTTTTTGCTCGAGCGCAGTGCACGAGGGCTCACCCATTGTGAGATACTCGCCGAAAACACCCCAGCCAAAACATCAGATCCCTCGGCAAGCCCCGCCGATCCATTACTGCACCAAGCAGCCAAAGAGCTGCAAGCCTACCTAAAAGGCAGCCTGCAAACCTTCACCGAACCTTTGGATCTCTCTCATCTTACGCCATTCCAACAAAAAGCCTTGGCAGCCGTCAGCCTGATCCCGTGGGGGCAGACGCGCACTTACGCTGAAATCGCGGTGCAGATAAGCCAGCCAAAAGCAGTGCGCGCGGTCGGGAATGCCATAGCTCGCAACCCGCTGATGCTTTTCATCCCTTGCCACCGCGTGATCGGCAGCGATGGCAAGCTACATGGTTTTTCTGCGCCCCAGGGTGTGGCACTCAAAGCCTGGCTGCTTTCCCACGAAGGCTTACATATCGGCTATAATAACCTATGCGCACAACCTAGAGAGGAATTATGACCGATCAACAACACTCTTCCTATAAATCCGGTTTTATAGCCATCGCCGGGAAGCCCAACGTGGGCAAAAGCACGCTAACGAATGTGCTTTTAGGCCAACCCATTGCCGGCGTCTCCGCCAAGCCACAGACAACCCGCAAACGCCAACTCGCCATACGCACCACAGATGAATACCAGATGATTTTTGTGGACACCCCCGGCTTGCATCATCCTAAGGACAAGCTTTCTCAATTTATTAATTCAGAAGCGATTTTTGCATTACGCGACGCTGACCTGATTCTTTTTTTGGTGGATGGTAGCCAGAAACCCAATGAGGAAGACCGAAAGCTGGCAGAATTGGTGCATGAGGCAAAAAAAGAAGACTCAGTGCTCTTGGTAATCAATAAGATCGACTTGGTAGACGGTAGAACTTTAAGCGCGCATCGTGAGCTGTACCAAGCACTATTCCCTAAAGCCCCGCTCGCGCAGATTTCCGCGCAAACTGGAAAAGGCATTTTGGAGCTGATAAATACTTTGAGCGAGCTATTGCCTGAGGGTCCACAATACTTCCCCGAAGAGCAGATCACCCAAACCTACGAGCGAGATATTGCCGCAGAGTTGATCCGCGCGGCTTGCATGGATTTGCTCGAAGAAGAACTGCCCTATAGCATTGCAGTTCGCACTGATGAATACTCGGAGCGCGAGAATGGCGTGGTCTATATCAAAGCCACGATTTTTGTCGAGCGCGATGCACAAAAAGCTATCGTCATTGGCCGCAATGGCGAGATGATCAAACGTATTGGCACTCTAGCCCGAGCTGAGATCGAAGCGATGAATGGCAAAAAGGTCTTTCTGGACCTTTACGTCAAGACGCGCAAAAATTGGAAAAATGACCCGGCTTTCTTAAGGGAGGTAGGATTTGCAGCGAAATCAATCTGATTCTTTTATTTACCAAATCGAAAGCAATTTCTTAGCAATTGTTAACAATGGTGTATATAATTTAATTAATACTTATTAAATCCAAATTGAACGTGTTTATACAAAGGAGCGCTTATGTCAGAACAAATTAATCCAACCCCTGAAATCGAAATCACCAGCGATGACCGTTTATGGGCAATGCTCAGTTACATCCTCTCTCCGATTGTGCCTATCATTCTGCTTTTGATCCCCGAAAAGCGTAATCGGCCCTTCATCAAAGCGCATTTAGCACAATCCTTGGTTTTTGGGGTGGCTGTCTATCTGATTTCGGCTATTCTTGGCGGTTTTATTTTGGGCACGCTTATCCGTCTTGCCGGCTTTATTGCCGAAATTGTTTGGGGCTTAGCTGCTAACCGCGGAGAATATGTCTTTATTCCTTGGATTACCGACCTATGCAAAAAGCAAGGCTGGGCATAGCATCGTAAGTCAGAATATGATGAAAAATCCTGGCTCAAGTTTGCCAGGATTTATTCTGTATGCGATGAACTAAGTATGGAAACACAACCGATAAAGGTCTACGGGACCAGCTGGTGCGGTGACTGCCGACGGGCTAAAGCAGTCTTTGCTGGGCTGCAAGTTCCCTATCGGTGGATCGACATCGACCAAAACCCGCAAGCCGCCGCGTTCGTCAAGCAGGTCAACCGTAGCTTGCGCAGGGTGCCAACGATTATCTTTCCAGATGGCACCATTTTGGTGGAGCCGGAGAGCGACACACTGTGCGCTAAGCTCGATAAATTTCAGACTCAGCGAGATTAACTCTCAGGCAAGCCGCGCGGCTTTACAATCGCATAGATAATCGTCCCCAGGAGCACGACGATCAAGGTCAACCCTAAGGACGCCACCCAAATTGCGCCAATTTCCCGCCTCCGTTGGTAAATCGTAGAGTCTTTGAGGTGGTCTTTGAGCGCTGCGCGAAAACTTGGGTTGGGCAAAACGAGATAAATTTGCTGTTCTAAGCGTTCTTCCAGACTTTTGATTGCATCAATGCTATTCTCTTCATCGGCGTTTTTCATTAACTCTTCTCCTCAAGCACACGGTTTTTAAAAGAAATCATCGGAATCCAACCGTTCGCGCAATTCCACCAATGTGCGATGGTAAATGCTCTTGATGGCACCTTCACTCTTATTTAACACCGCTCCAATCTCTGCGTTAGATAACTTCTCCACAAATTTAAGCACAATGACTTCCTGTTTGATGGGGGTCAGGTCTTTCAGGATCTTGAGCAAGTCCTCACGCTGCTCCTGGGTGATGGCGGCTGCTTCGGGAGATTTGCGCTTCTCTGAGAGGTTGGAGACTGCGATCTCATCAATCGGAATCTCGCGTTTACGCGAGCGGTCGCGATGGAAGTTAGCCACCTGGTTGTGCGCAATGCGATACAGCCAGGCTGAGAACGGCAAACCCATATCATGGTAATTGCCGATGGCTTCCAGAGCTTTGAAAAACACTTTGCCTGTCAGGTCCTCGGCATCATGCACGTTCCCCGTCCGGAAGTAGATGTAGTTATAGATGCGCTCCACATACTGCTCGTAGAGCTCTCCAAACGCCTCTGGATCTACTTTGGCGCGCTTGATTAGTTCCTGTTCTTCTTGCTGCGAGTTCATAGCGCCCATGCTGTTTTGCCTGCTGGTTAGGATTATACTCGTTTGGCTTTTTGGCTCTTGTCTGTTGATTTTACGACGGTCGGTTCGATCGCGTTATTTTTCGAGGGTGTTGAAAAACATTGGTTAATCGATTACATCCAAATTTTTCAAAGTTAAGAAATTCAATCTGCCCTCACCCTGCCCTCTCCCAGCTCCGAATCCCGTTCGTTTTTAGCGTCAATCTGCTGGGAGAGGGTGGACATCTTTCCCCTCACCAGCATCAGGCGGAAAGTTTTACTGGGGTGGCAACAGTTTATTGGACACTGGCCTCCCTTATTTCGAACTCCAGTGGACTTAGATAACCTAAGGTCGAATGGAGCCTTTC
>DMCS01000061.1 GCA_003445715.1 Candidatus Mesolinea sp.
ATGAACTTTTGAAACAGTAACCCCTCCATGGCTTTGCTTGACGTTTGGGCGCGCTTCAGGATATACTTTTTATTGCCGGGGTGTAGCGCAGTCGGCTAGCGCGCTGCGTTTGGGACGCAGAGGTCGGCGGTTCAAGTCCGCCCACCCCGACCAGTGTTTACCTAAAGCCTGTGGATACACCATTTCTCTCCCTCATCATCCCTGCGCATAACGAGGCAAAGCGCCTCGAGGCAGCTTTGCAGCAGGTGGAGAGTTTCATCGGGCAGCAAGTTTATTCTGTAGAAGTGATCCTGGTCGAAAACGCCAGCAGCGACGCAACCGTGGAGATTGCCCAAAGTTGGCAGCCGCGCATGCCGCAGCTGCGCTTGCTCTGCCTGGAGCAGCCAGGCAAAGGTAATGCCGTACGCGCGGGGATGTTGGCAGCACGTGGTGCTTACCGCTTCATGGCGGATACAGACTTTTCCATGCCCATTGCAGAAATCAACCGCTTTTTCCCTTACTTAGAAGCTGGCGCAGATATCGCCATCGGCTCGCGCGAAGCGCCTGGTGCCCGGCGTATCGGCGAGCCGTATCAGCGCCACCTTGTTGGCAGGGTGTTCAACACCCTGGTGCGCTGGCTGGTCCTGCCAAGCGTGCAGGATACCCAATGTGGATTCAAATGTTTCACCGCAGCGGCTGCCGAGGCAGTCTTCCCTAAGCAGACATTGGAAGGCTGGAGCTTTGACGTCGAAGTTTTGGTGATTGGCCGGGAGCTTGGCTTGAAGATCCAGGAGGTGCCAATCACCTGGATATATGATGCGGGCAGCCGTGTGAACGTGCTGCGCGATTCCTTACGGATGGCGCGCGACCTGCTTTATATTCGGCGCCAAGCCCGCCGAGGAGTTTATCGTGCGGACCAAATTTGACCGCTCATTGCTGCCGCCGGCGCCAAACTTAGCCTTCGAGCAGGCGCTGTGGCACCAGGGCATCCTGCGTGTGGCTGGGTTGGATGAGGCGGGGCGGGGTGCTCTGGCTGGACCGGTGTATGCCGCTGGCGTGATCCTCCCTATGGGAAGCGATGGTTTAGCAGAGGCACTGGCAGGCGTGCGCGATTCCAAGCAGCTCACTCCCCGGCAGCGCGAACAGCTTACTCCGATTATTCAGATGCGGGCGTTAGCTTGGAGCGTGGGCTGGGCAGAGGCGTCAGAGATCGATGAGCAGGGGATTGCCTTAGCTAGCCGGCTGGCTTTTTGCCGTGCGCTGGAAGGTTTGCGGATGCCAGCTGAGCACCTCTTGCTGGATTATTTCCGCTTACCCGAGGTGGAGCTGGCACAAACAGCTCTGGTGAAGGGTGACCAGCGTTCGCTTTCGATTGCCTGTGCCTCGATTTTGGCTAAAACCGCGCGGGATGCCTTCATGCGTGCCGAGGAAGCGTATTTCCCGGGCTATGGTTTTGCACAAAATAAAGGGTATGGTACGGCGAAGCATCGGGCGGCATTGGACGCGCTTGGCCCCTGCCCGCTGCATAGGCGAAGTTTTAATTGGGCAGGATAAATGAGAGCGGTCTATAGATTTAAACTATCTTTTACGCAAATTTATTACTACTAGTCTGGTTTTTAAAGGGAATAATGGTATTATTAATTGAGAAAGGTTATGATGGCGTTTCACCTATCTGCTCAAGAAATATTTTCATTTGCGATAATAAAATTAAGTGCAAGGATTTCTTTGTTATACACAGATAATGCGTGCTCTATACCGATTATTCATGAAAACTAAAAGCGCGGAGGTTTTTCTCTAGCGCTTTTAGTTTGATCGCTGTGATGCAATAGATTTAGTTTAATCTTGGAGGAAAAATGAATTCAGAATTTAAGTGGTTGATTATTCTCATTGCTGTGGTTATGGTCGCTGGTCCATTGGGGATAACATTCTCTAAGGCAGAGGCAAATAGCACTGCTCAACCTCTACCCTTTAGTCAGGATTGGAGCGATACCGGACTGATATCGACTAATGATGACTGGTCAGGAGTCCTTGGTATCATGGGGTACCGCGGCGATAATTTAACTTCGACAATTGGTACCGATCCCCAAACCATCCTACAGCCGGATGATCCTGGAGTTGTAGATGTAAATGCTAATCAAACTAATCCTAATACATTTACAACAGGCGGAGTAACTGAATTTGAGCTTACTGACCCCGTAGTAGCTCTCGCAGGCTCAGGTACAGCTGATGCGCCTTATCTTCTGATTTTGATCAATACCACCGGAATGACCACTATTCAGGTCAGCTATGACCTGCGGGATTTGGAAACGGGAGGTGATGATGCCATACAGCAAGTTGCTTTGCATTACCGAGTAGGCAATAGTGGGAATTTTACCAATATCCCTGA
Source organism: Candidatus Mesolinea sp. (assembly GCA_003445715.1). Lineage (GTDB taxonomy): Bacteria > Chloroflexota > Anaerolineae > Anaerolineales > Anaerolineaceae > Mesolinea. The sequence goes on from DMCS01000061.1 coordinate 2,366, forward strand.
AGCTTATGTCGCAGATGCCACTATTGGTAATGACGTTAAGACCACCCATGTATCCGTTACCCTGCCATCTGCTTGCGATAATGCTGCGCTTGTTCAATTACGCATAATGACCACCAATGCTGTCGGAAGTGATGAATGGGTGGGCGTGGACAACATTTCCATCACCGGAACGCCGGCTGCTGGTGATACTGCCCCGACTGTCGTCAGCACCGTCCCAGCCGATGGCGGCACGCTCGCTAAAGACGGTGATATCGTGATTACCTTTAGCGAACCCGTGACGGTCGCCGAAGGCTGGTTTGATATCATCTGCACAGATTCCGGCACGCATACCGCAGATGTGACAGATGATGATCCGGTTTATACGCTTGACCCGGATACGGATTTCACCGGCGGGGAGAGCTGCACCGTAACTGTCTATGCCGCTAAAGTAACCGATGATGACACAGAAGATCCCCCAGATAATATGGCATCGGATTACAGCTTCACCTTCAATGTGGCTTACGGATGCGGCGATCCCTATACCGCCATCTCAGCCATCCAAGGGGAGGGCATGAGCACGCCGCTCTCTGGGCAGGTTGTCTCCACCGAAGGCATAGTGGTGGCAGATTATCAAACCAATGAGTACGTCTCTGGCACGCGCAACGGCTTCTTTATGCAGAGCATCACACCGGACGCTGACCCCAATACCTCGGAGGGTCTGTTTGTTTATTCGTATCTGGTCGATGTCGCTGTGGGCGATCATGTACGTGTGACTGGTACCGCGAGTGAATATTACGACTTGACGCAACTCTCCTCTGTTTCTCAAATCCAGGTATGTTCCAGCGGTAATAGCGTGACGCCAACATCGTTTGAACTGCCCGCAACTAGCCTCCTCGATTTCGAGCGCTTGGAAGGTATGCTAGTTACTATTCCGCAAGATCTGGTTATCTCCGAATATTACAATTTTGACCGCTACGGCGAAATTGTGCTCACGACCGAGCGCTTTATGACCTTTACTGCCGTCAATGAACCCAGCGTGGATGGCTTTGCCGCCTGGCAAGAAGCGTTCAAGCTCAACAGCATCACCTTAGATGACGGCCGCGAGAGCCAGAACCCTGACCCGGCTATTCACCCCAATGGGGAAGAGTTTACGCTCGAAAATCGCTTCCGCGGCGGGGACCTGGTGAGCGATGTAACTGGCGTGATGGATTACGAGTTCAGCAAATATCGCATCCAGCCCACCCAAGGGGCAAACTACACTGAGGCTAACCCAAGGCCGGAAACACCCGAGCTGGCTCCTGGATTCCTCAAGGTGGCGTCTTTCAATGTGCTCAACTACTTCACCACGATCGATACAGGCGCTTGGATTTGTGGTCCTTCGGGTGATATGGAGTGCCGCGGCGCCGATACCGCTGAAGAACTGACCCGCCAGCGCGCTAAGATCTTGGCGGCGCTTTCCGGGATCGATGCCGATATCTTTGGCATCATAGAAATCGAGAACGATAGGCCTTTGGGCGAGGGGGAAAGCCCCGATTATGCGGTGGCTGATCTGGTCGCCGGCTTGAATGACACTTTTGGCGAAGGTACATTTGCCTATATTGCTACCGGCGCCATCGGCACGGATGCCATCAAGCAAGCGATTATCTATAAACCCGCCGCGGTTACTCCGGTGGGTGAGTTCCAGTTGCTCACCACAGCTGTTGATCCGCGCTTCATCGATACGCTCAACCGGCCGGTCCTGGCGCAGGTGTTCGAGGACAACTTCACCGGTGAGACCTTCGTGGTTGCAGTCAATCACCTCAAATCCAAAGGCTCGGCCTGCCCGGATGACCCCGACCTGCTGGATGGGCAGGGCAACTGCAACCTAACCCGCAAAAATGCAGCTCTAGCTCTGGTTGACTGGCTGGCTAACACGGAGTACTTCCCGGATGTGGAAAACGCACTCATCATCGGCGACCTGAACTCCTATGACCATGAAGACCCCATTGATATGATTAAACTCGGCGCGGATGATATAGCGGATACACCAGATGACTTTCACGATATGATGGCTGAGTTCCGTGGCGAATACGCTTACGGTTATGTCTATGATGGCCAAATCGGCTACCTTGATTATGCCTTAGCTAATGCCTCGCTGGCTGAGCGCATTGTAGACGTGAACTTCTGGCATATCAATGCTGATGAACCAGATATCCTGAATTATGATATGGACTTCAAACAGGACGCCCAGGATGAGCTCTATGCCCCGGATGCCTACCGCTCTTCGGACCATGACCCGGTGGTCATTTCGATCAGCTTTAATGCCGCGCCGGTGGCAGAAGATATGGAAGTGAGTACACCGGAAGATACAGCGCTTGATATTACACTGGATGTATCCGATGCCAATGACGATCCACTGACAGCAGAGATTGTAACTGGGCCGATGCACGGCGCTTACGAAATCGACGGGCTCGTTGTCACCTATACACCGGATGCTGATTACAATGGCCCGGATAGCTTTACATACAAAGTTAGCGATGGCGAACTGGAATCCGACACAGCCACGGTCAGCATCACCGTTACCCCGGTCAATGATGCACCGGTGGCCAACGACATGACCGAAACCACTGCCGAAGACACCGCCAAAACTATCACCTTAGACGCCACTGACATCGACGGCGATGCACTAACTGCAGAAATTTTTTCTGGCCCAATGCATGGTCAGGTTTCAGTGAGCGGGCTGATAGTCACTTACACGCCAGATGCTAACTATAACGGGCCAGATAGCTTTACTTACAAGGTCAACGATGGGCAAGTGTACTCGAACATTGCGACTGTGACCATCACTGTAACCCCCGTGAACGACGCACCGGTGGCGGTATCTTTTGAGGTGGAATTGCAGGAGAATAGCTCCGTTACTTTTGATTTGCTTGCCTATGATGTGGAGGATGACCCGCTGACTTACAACTTGGTTAGTGGACCGGCACGCGGCACCTTGAATTGCGCGGGTGTCAATTGTACCTACACACCTAATCCTCACTGGTTTGGCATGGATAGCTTTATCTTTACGGCTAACGACGGACTGTTGGACTCCAACGAAGCGACGGTCACGCTCAATGTGATCCCGCTGCCGCGAATCTACTTGCCGATTATCTTCAGATAAGAAACCCAAGATTTGCATTGCGAGGCTGGCCATTTGGTCAGCCTCGACCTTTTAATCAAAGTGGAAATTTGAGTGTCAAATTGGTAAACTCATTATATACACAAAAAAGGAGTCTTAACATGAAATTGAACGGAAAGAAAATTGCATTTTTAGTGGCTGAAGGCGTGGAAGACCTAGAATATTATGTTGTCGCCATGCGCCTGCAAGAAGAAGGCGCCGAGGTGCTGACCGCCGGCCTGGACCTGAAACCCTTGCATGGCAAAAATGGCTTGGTCATTACCCCGGATACTCTGATCAAGGACCTGAAAGCTGACAAGCTCTTTGCGCTGGTACTGCCAGGCGGCTGGGCGCCAGATAAACTGCGCCGGTATGCGGAAGTGAAAGAACTAGTAGCCAAGGTGAACGCGCAAGAAAAAATTATTGGTATCATCTGCCATGGCGGGCTCGTTGCCATCTCTGCCGGCATTGTGCGCGGAAAGCACGCCATTGGATCACTGGGGATTAAAGATGACCTAGAGAACGCCGGTGCCATTTGGGATGACCGCCCAGCTTTCAGCGAAGGCAACCTGGTGTGGGGGCGGGTGGTTGCGGATATTCCCGATTTTAACCGTGAGCTCGTGGCTGCCTTGGTGGAGCGTGCATAAGGCTCCTTAACGCTGGAGCAGTGGTACAATGCAAGTGAGAATATTTAAGTGTTTGGAGGTTGCATGGAGCAGCAAGTATCAAGTTTTGCTGTGAAAAAGGGGTTAGCACAAATGTTAAAAGGCGGCGTCATTATGGATGTGGTGACGCCTGAGCACGCGCGCATCGCGGAGGATGCCGGCGCAGTAGCGGTGATGGCGCTCGAACGCGTCCCGGCAGATATCCGTGCCAGCGGAGGGGTAGCCCGCATGAGTGACCCTGAACTAATCCTTAAAATCATGGAGACAGTTAGCATTCCGGTGATGGCTAAATGCCGCATTGGGCATTTTGTTGAAGCACAAATATTGGAAGCTTTAGGCGTGGATTACATTGATGAATCCGAGGTCTTGACCCCTGTGGATGAGGCTAATCATATATACAAGCACGCCTTCAAGGTGCCGTTTGTGTGTGGCTGCCGTAATCTGGGCGAAGCCCTGCGCCGTATTGGCGAAGGCGCTGCCATGATCCGCACCAAAGGCGAAGCCGGCACGGGTGATGTGGTGGAAGCCGTACGGCATGCCCGCCAGGTATTCAGCGAAATTCGCAGCCTGCAAGCTATGCCGGAAGAAGAAGTGATGGCATTTGCCAAGAACATTGGCGCGCCTTATGAGCTGTGCTTAGAAGTGCGCGAGCTCGGACGGCTGCCGGTGGTCAACTTTGCCGCGGGCGGCATCGCTACCCCGGCTGATGCGGCTTTGATGATGCAACTGGGCGTGGATGGCGTTTTTGTCGGCTCGGGCATCTTCAAATCCGGCGATCCTGCCAAACGCGCGGCTGCTATCGTCAAAGCGACCACGCATTTTAACGAGCCCAAAATTTTGGCAGAGATCAGCCGCAACTTAGGTGAGCCCATGGTTGGGCGCCAGGTCTCGAGTCTCCCTGAGCAGGATTTATTAGCCGGACGCGGCTGGTAATCTTTAGCGGAGCCTATGAAAGTTGGCGTGCTCGCCCTGCAGGGCGACTTTGAGGAACATTGCCATAGCCTCACCCAGCTTGGGGTAGAGGCCGTGGAGGTGCGCCTGCCCGAACAGCTGAAAGCGCTGCAAGGGTTAATCATCCCAGGTGGGGAATCCACCACCATTGGTAAGCTGATGGATGCCTATGGGTTCATCGAGCCATTGCGCGCCTTTGCGCAAACGCGAGGCGTGTGGGGCACGTGTGCCGGCGCGATCCTCATGGCACAAGATGTGGGGCGCGAGCAAGTGCTGCTCAAGATTATGGACATTCGCATCGCGCGCAATGCCTTTGGCCGGCAAATTGATTCGTTCGAGATGGACCTCGAAGCGCCTTTTCTCCAGCCCCCAGAGCCGCCATATCATGCGGTTTTTATCCGCGCGCCGATCATTCAAACCGTTAATGGTCTTGCAGAAGTACTTTTAACCCTGCCAGACGGGCGGATTGTTGCAGCCCGGCAAGGAAGGCTTCTGGCTACCTCTTTCCATCCAGAGCTGACCCCGGATTTACGTTTTCATCGCTATTTTTTGGAGTTACTGACATCCCAGCCCGCAACTTAAATTTTTCGGATTACCCTGTCCTCTTCCAGGCAGCGCCGCGAACCCAAAGCCTGGATAGCTTAAGGCTGGCTACTTATGGAAAGCCGTTTTCCCTCACCAGTTTGGTAAGCACAATCGGACCGACGCTCAACAGCTACACAGGCGTGTGGATCGATGATGGTTTGCCCCGCTGCTATGGGCAGGTTTTGCATCAGGCGGGCAAAGCGCTTGGCCAATTGACCTATATTGCACCCACGCCGAACTGTGAGGATGCCCATGTGACCGCGCTTTTGGAGCATCTTATTCAAGTGAGTGGCAGGTGGGGGGTGCGCTATTTGCTTGCGGATATAGCCGAAGAAACGGAGCTATTACCGGCTTTTCGCCGAGCTGATTTCACCGTTTGGTCCCGCCAAAAGCTTTTACGCTTTACTAAGCTTCCTGAAAATAAGGTTGTTAAAACCTTCAATTGGCGCTCTTGGACGAATAATGACATAAAAGCAGTGGTAGCTTTGCATCGTGCAGTTGTGCCCAAGCTCTTTCAGATGATCGAAGCGCCAACCCGTCAAGCGGCAATGGGGAGAGTACTCTACGATGAAGCCGGAGGACTTTTAGGATATGCTGATGTCGCCTACGGCCCACATGGCATTTGGGTGCAACCCGTGTTGGCACCCCAAGCGCATGACCCCCAAATTTTGATCGATTTACTGCTTGGGCTAGGAGATGCGCTGCGCCGTCCAATTTACCTGAGCTTGCGTGCTTATCAGCCTTGGCTGGAAGGGATGGCTATAGACCTTCCAGCTGCGGATATTAAGGAGATGGAGCTGCTTGTACGCTATTTAGTGTTACAGGAGAAGGTGCCTGAAGGAGCAACCCAGCCTGTGTTCAACGGCAACCACTCAGAATCGAGTGTGCCGGCAATTCAAGCCAGCAGCAAAGAACACTAATCTCATTGCATTGAAAAATATACTCTTACAGCGATGTTACGAAGTTTTGCAGAGCTTACACAAAGGTTGAGGGTGTTGAAAATGTCCAGAATATTAATAAATGAACAACTTTATATTCAAGAAGATCTCAATATTTTCAACCCCACCCCTTTGATTCCCCTCCCCAGCGTCTCGTTTCATATTTTGTCATTGCGAGCCCCGATGGGCGAACCCCACAGGGGCGAGGCAATCTTCTGACAGGTTAGAAAAGATTGCTTCGTCGGGCAAAGAATGCCCTCCTCGCAATGACCAAAGGAGTATGACAGGCGTGACTCGGGGCAGGGTGAGGGCAGATTGAAACTTTTAACTTTGAAAAATTTGGATGTAATCGATAAACCAATGTTTTTCAACACCCTCAAGCAGGTATTATTTCACTGCTGTCGTTCAATCGATTAAAATGAGGCATAACTTCTTGACGAGGAGACCACTATGCCCAAAGGGAC
>DMCS01000091.1:0-2874 GCA_003445715.1 Candidatus Mesolinea sp.
AACTAATGTTTTTCAACACCCTCTAGCTAGCGGATTATTTTTTTTCAGGCGGACATGGAATATAGTGGTTGTTAAACTTGTTTTCCACCGGTCTACTGAGTGCGTAGCCTGCCTGTAGGATACCATGTAAGAATGGGGAACAATGTTCGTCGAGGTATCTTGACTAGTGCAATAATAAACCTGCTTTATTGGGACTATTTATCCCAACCCACCTGCCGGAATGCGCCGGGTAAACCCATAATGATATCTTCTGGGGTGAGGGCACGTTCCGTGAGCAGCTCGGCTTGCAGGTCAGCGGCTAAGCCGTGCAAATATACTGCTGCGCAAATCGCCTCCCGCAAGGGCAAGCGCTGCGCCAAGAGAGAGCCAAGTAGCCCGCTCAGCACATCACCAGAGCCAGCTTTTGCCATACCAGCATTGCCCGATGTGTTGATCCACACTTCGTGCCTATCTTGCTTTGGTGGGAAAGCGATTACCGTGCCGGCACCTTTGAGGAGCACCACGCTTGTAGTTAATGCAGCCAAGGCTTCAGCGCAGGCAATGCGGTCTTGAGCAACTTTATCAGCCATTTCTGGGCAAAGCCTGACAAATTCTCCTGGGTGCGGGGTGAGGATAGCAGGTTCCAACCCGGTTTGGGTGCGCGTTATCAGTGCAGCCCGTCCGGCTTCCAAAGCGTCAGGCTCAGCAAGCAAATTTAACGCGTCGGCGTCTAGCACCAAGCGTGGAGCCTCTTCAATCGCTGCTAATACTAAGCTGAGCAGGTCCGGGCGCTTCGGTGTACTCTTGCCCATGCCCGGACCGACTAAGGCGGCATCGCAACCTTCGAAGCGTTGCGTCCAAAAAGACAACTGTGCCTTAGCTAATGCTTCTTGCACTAACGGCTCCTCTGGGAGGGGTGCGCTCAGTAATGAAGGCGCTGCCTCGAGTACTGCTGCGTAGATCTCGGCTGGCACCGTGAGGGAGACGTAGCCTGCACCGCTTATCTCGGCTGCACGCCCGCTCAGAATCACTGCGCCAGCCAAGCCTGGGCTGCCTGCCAAGATAGCTAAGCGCCCAAAAGTACCTTTATGCGCGTCCATTGGGCGCTGCGGACGCCATGCGCGCAGCTCTTCAGCGGTCAGCGCAGAGGGAGTACGCAGCCCTTTCTGTTCCCAGATCCGTTCCAAAAAACCTTCCGGCAAATCCAGGTCATGCACGTACACTTGCCCAGCTGCTTTATGCCCAGGGTAGCTTACTAACCCCGTTTTTATATATAGAAAGCTTAGGGTTTCATCAGCTTGGATGACCGTTGGCGCAACCTGGCCATGATCAGCCTGGACGCCAGAGGGCAAATCCACCGCCAGTACGACCGCGCCATGCTCCTGGCGTGCTTGATTCACCTTGCGAGCTAAGCGCTCAAACTCTGGGCTTAGAGGACGGTCAGCTTTAAAACCGCTGCCATAGACAGCATCAATGATCAAACCATCCGTGGGCTCAAATTCAGAAAATGGCTGAGGGGTGATGCCCAAATTTAGGCAGATTTGGCGGTTAAGGCGTGCATCACCAGCGTTATTTGCGGCTGCTTCAGCTTCAAAAACTTGCAGATGCTGCACGCGACCTAAGAGCAGCCGTGCAGAAGCAAAGCCATCTCCGCCATTGTTGCCCGCCCCGCACAATACCATCACTTTTCTAAAGCCGCGTTCGGCTACAAGCTGCAGAGCCCGCATGGCAACGGCGTGGGCTGCTGACTCCTTCAATAGCGAGGTCGGGATACCAGCCTCGGCAGCGGCTTTTTCAATAATCCGTTGTTCGTTCGAGCCTATGGTGCGCATGCTGAACCTCCTCAGCTAAATGTTCTCTTGTAAATCTTCACCAACTCTTCATAAGTTACTCGCAAAATCTTCAACAGGTTTGGCTATGATATGCATAGTTAGTCGATATAACTAACATTATAACGAATAGGAGATAACCATGAAAACTTACGTAAAAATCTTAATGCTCAGCTTACTTGCAATCTTGCTGGTATTTACCGCGAGTGTACCTGTTAGCTTAGTTCAGGCATCTGCTCCCTCTGAAGCTATCACCACTACGAATACAACCCTACCACTCAGCCCAGAGGAAGAGGCAACCCTGCTTGCCATGCGCGTAGAAGAAAAATTAGCGCATGATGTCTATGCAACTCTTTACGATCTCTGGAATATGCCCATTTTCTTGAACATTTCTCAAAGTGAGAGTCGACACACTGCAAGTATCGCTAAACTGCTCAGTGCCTATAATATTCCCGACCCTGTAGATGATAGCCAAATTGGTGTGTTTGAAGATCCAGAAATTCAGAAGTTGTATACAGACCTAATTGCCCAAGGCTCAGTCTCTCTAGCCGAAGCCTATGAAGTAGGCGCAACCATTGAAGAAATGGATATCATGGATTTAGAAGAAGCTCTCGCAGAGACAGATAATGCTGATTTGGAACGGGTTTATAGCAACCTTAAGAACGGATCCATCCACCACCTCAGTGCCTTTTCACGTGCCATAGAAAACCAAACTGGTATTGACTATATACCACGCCTTATGACTACCGAAGAGTATAACCAGCTGACATCCAGCAGAGGAAATCGCGGACTAGGAAAGCAAAGATAAGAAAAACAAAATTTGCATTGAAGCAAAGCCTGAACAACTCAGGCTTTGCTTTTAATGTCAAGCCTAAATAGAAATGTCCTAATGCTGGCAATTTAGAAATGTCCTGTTCAATGGATAAAGTCGCCAGTATGGGTTTTTCTTGGAAATTTAAACCTTCATCCTCTTCTTGTCAATCATGTTGCATGGAAATGCTGAAAAACGCTCGTCCATGGACTACCTCCAGCCTCTTCAGTGTTCATAATCTCAGGATACCCTCAC
>DMCS01000091.1:3049-6594 GCA_003445715.1 Candidatus Mesolinea sp.
GGAGAGGGAGGTTCTTTTGCAGGGGGGATTGCGATTATGTCTTGAGATCGTTCTAAACTAAGCGATTCAAAGACCGATAATCCAGACATTCGATACGTCCTTTTTTGGTCTAATTCCTTACGTTCATTTCAATTACGCAGTACACTTCATATGTTCATTTCATTGTTCCTAATTTCAATGGGACATTTCTATTTTGCACCTTTAGGACATTATCACTTTGCCCTTACAAGGCTTTGCTTTTTAATAATAATCTCGCAAGGAACTTTTATACTTGGGGTTACGCAGCTTGCGTAAAGCCGTGCTCTCAATTTGGCGGATGCGTTCACGCGTTAGCCCAAAACGCTCACTAATCTCTTCCAAAGAATGGTTTATCCCATCTGTCAAACCAAAGCGCATCTCCAGCACTTCACGTTCGCGGTCTGCCAAAGCATCCAAAGAGCGCCGCACACTTTCACGCAGGTCTTCCAGGATAACTTCTTCAATCGGTTCGGAAGCCTCAGCATCCTCGATGTAATCAGCCAAAGTGCTGTTGTCTTCATCTCCGATGGGGCTCTCCAAGGAGATGGGCTCTTCGTTGATTTTCAGGATTTGCTCGACTTTTTGGGTAGCTTCGTCCCACCGGCGCAAACGGGCAGGGTCCATTTTTTCACGGATATAACCCGCCTTTTTTATCACGTTCTGGTCCTTCTCATCAAGAAAGCCGGAATCCACGGCAACCTCAGCAAAGGTTGGCTCGCGGCCAAATTCCTGCACTAATTCGCGCTGCACCTTCATCAGTTTACTGATAGATTCGACCATGTGCACAGGGATGCGTATGGTACGCGCGTTTTCCAAGATGTAACGGCTGACAGATTGACGGATCCACCAGGTGGCATAGGTGCTAAAGCGGAAACCGCGGGTAGGATCGTATTTCTGCACAGCGCGCAGCAAGCCAATGTTGCCTTCCTGAATGAGATCCATGATGTTGATTCCCCTGCCGGTATAACGTTTGGCTACGCTCACCACCAAGCGCAAGTTATATTCCACCAGCTGCCGCCCAGCTGACTTTGCGTTCTCGCGCAGCTGCTCCACACACTGTCGATTCTCTTCCTCGCTGGGCAGCGCAGGCGTCAGCAATTCCCATTCGGGTAGGCTTTGCGCTTGTTCAACATGGCGAGCCAAGACATCCAAAAATTTCGGTGGGAGCAAATAAGCATCTACGTAAAACCGGCACAGATCGCGCGCTAAATTTTCCCATTCGTGATCCTGCCCCCAGCGCTCGTCCCGCAGGTAAGCATAGACATACGAATCCTTGCTTTGCAGGCAATCTTGATGCAAACCTTTGGCTTCTTCCAGTACTGCACTGAGCTCTGGCGCTGGTTTGTGCACATGCTCAGCATCCAGCTCGACCTGAGACCAAGTCGATTTCATGTCTTTGTACACTGCTTGCAAATCTAAAAGCTTTTCTGGAGTCAGGTATGTCTTTAAACGCTTTTCAGCCTGTACGCAGATAGCAAGTTGGAACTCGCCTTTATCGTCTAATAATTTATCCCGATTGATTTCTTGCAGATAAAGCTGAATTGGCTCACCCATCAGGGGGACATTTTCTAATACAGGCAAATAGTCTTCCTTGATCTCTTCTTTGTTATAAATGTTTTCTTCATCTTCAAGTTGAGAATCGTTTTCCTCTTCTTCTGCATCTACCGATTTGTCTTCCATTTTCATTGAATCCTTTGTCGTTAGGTTCCTCTGCTGGGTTTATAAGATAAACTGGTGCCACCAGCGAGCGGCGATTGTAAAGCCAGATCTAAAATGCGGCGCTGGTTGAGCAGCTCAAGCAGCAAAATTTGGGCTTCTTCTTCGCTATAGGCTTTTTCTTCCACTTCTGATTGGAGGAACTGGATTTCTTGAATACGATCCTGCACAACATTGCGCCGGATCCGCAATACGGTGCGTACCTGTTCAGTTAAGTGCTTTTCCTCTGAAGGCGGCAAGATTTTGCTCATTGTGGGTGGCTCATCTTTTTCCTCTAAACCTTCAGGCAGGTTCTCCTCCAAATATTCCTTCGGAGACATCAAATCTTGCTCTAAGCTAGCCCTGACCAACTTAAACCCCTGACGGAAGTCGCTCTGGATAAAGTCAGCCTCACTGAAGGGTTCCAACCCGAGCAGCCCTAATGAGCGGTTAAGACGATAGAGCGATTCTGGATCGCGAAGGAGAGCCTGCAGGGCCTCTTTCTCCAAAAGACGGTTGCGCAAAGCGCTATCAGCAATTGGGCTTACCTCAGGGCTTGATGTTGTTTGCTGCTGAACGCCACGCGATCGACGCGGCTGACGTTTCTGTGGCGCAGCAGCCAAGAGTGCACGTACATCTACACGCAGCAACCTTGCCAACTGCTCGCGGTAAGCCTCCCGTTCGATGGGGTCAGGCACATCCTCGATCAACGGCAGCACCTGGGCAGCGATTTCCCGTTTGACTTTGGCGTCCTCCAGGTCTCGAGAAGCAGCTAAGGTCTCCATCACATGCACGACCACGGGTTTCGCCTTGGCAACAATCTGCGCCCAAGCTTGCGGGTCCGAGAGCACAATTTCGTCTGGATCTTTGCCCTCAGGCAGCGTCGTCACACGGATATCTGCCCTCAGGCGTGCCTCCACGTGCAGCAAGCCGTGGGCATCAAAGCGCAGCTCGGCTTCTTGATCCAACGTTTGACGCGCGGTCTCCAAACCGCGCAATGTGGCTTGTTTACCCGCTGCATCTGGATCCAGCGCTAAGATAATATTACGAGAGAACTTCTTGAGCAGAGTAAATTGGTCCTCAGTAAGCGCGGTGCCCATCGGGGAGATGGCATTATGAAAGCCAGCCTGATGGAGACCAATCACGTCCATATAGCCTTCCACAATAACGGCTTGTTCGCTTTTACGAATCTCTCGGCGAGCCATATCCAAACCATAAAGCAGTCTCCCCTTATCAAAGAGCTCCGTGCGTGGGGAGTTGACGTATTTAGCCTCGTTTTTATCCTCACTGAAGAGAATCCTGCCGCCAAAGCCTGCCATCTTTCCGTAAGTATCCCGGATGGGGAACATCAGCCGCTGGCGGAAACGGTCATAACTGGTGCCATCCTCCCGCAGGGTTATCAGCCCAGCGGATTCTAACAAGCCTTGGTTATATCCTTTGCGTTGCAGGGCGCTGCCCAGCGCATTCCAAGATGAAGGGGCATAACCAAGCCCCCAAATCTTAATCGTTTCGTCGCTCAACCCGCGCTGATGCAGGTAATCGAGCGCCTGCCTGCCCTCATCCGACTCGAGCATTTGCCGGCGGAAAAACTGCACCGCTTCTTCCAACACTTGCTGTAAAGCTTCTTTGCGGCTCTCGTCGGCGGAGGATTCTGCCGTGCGCGGCGTCAATTGCACGCCGGCTTTCTCCGCTAAGTAGCGCAAGGTGTCTGCGAAATCCCAGCCTTCACGCTTCATCACAAAGCTGAATATATCGCCGCCTTCATTGCAGGCGCCAAAACAGCGCCAAGTTTGGCTATCCGGGAAAACGACAAAAGCAGGCGTGCGCGTATT
>DMCS01000091.1:6852-13536 GCA_003445715.1 Candidatus Mesolinea sp.
TTTGGCACTTTATCATAGCGTAAGGTCCCTCGCATTTGTTCAACAGAATCATAGCCATTGCGGTCCATCCAATCATTAAAGTTTCGAAGCAATGTGGCAGCAGACCCAATCCCATGTTGCAGGAATTCTGAGACAACATATGTCACATTCGCACCAGCCATTATGCCTCGCACCATATCCTGGGCGGTGTGCACACCGCCGCTTAAGGCAAAGTCTGCTTTGAGCTGTGCGGAGGCAATTGCAATCCAACGTGCTGGCAAAGAGAGGTCCGCACTGCTGCTAAGCGGTGCCTTGCGGATGACATCCAGCGATTGGATGTCAAAATCTGGCTGCATAAAGCGATTAAACAAAACAAATCCTTCTGCTCCAGCTTTTTGGGCTCGCGCTAAAAAATGTGGCAATGCGGTCAGATATGGAGAGAGCTTCACAGTCACCGGGAGGCTGACACGCTTGCAAACCTCTGTAATAAGATTAATGTAACCCTTTTCTATCTGCTCACAAGGTACTTGCGGATCAGCGACCAAGGAGTAAATATTTAATTCCAAAGCGTCTGCGCCAGCTGCTTGAAGTTGTTGGGCTAATTCTATCCATCCTCCCATGCTGGTGCCATTAAGGCTCGCAATGACGGGTATCTCAACAGCATCTTTGATGCGTTGCAAGTGGGTAATATAGCGATCAACAATGCTGTGAATTTCTGGCGGTTCCACCAGATAGGTTTGCGCTTCTGGTTGGCTTTCTGTGCCCTTGTTGAGAAAATAATCTAACCGCAAGCTTTCATGAATTATTTCCTCTTCAAATAACGAATACATCACAATGGCACTAATGCCGTTATCTTCTAACTGTTTGACTAAGTCTAGATGGTGTGCAAAGGGAGAGGCGCCGGAGACCAGAGGATTTTTGAGGGTCAGCCCTAAATATGTGGTTTGTAAATTAGCCATTCTTCCTCCTGAGGTGAATTATACCCATTAGAAGTAAAAAGAATAACGATGGCGTTGCACTTTCGCCATCGTTATTCTACCTTAGTTAGGGCTCAATTTCTGTAAGCGGCGGATGCCTCTGCCTCAAATTTGAGCCGAATGTCAGTTCTATTAACTTTCAGGGGCGCTTGTCTCGGTGCTACCGAGTGAGTAGTCCATCTCTGCCATCTGAGAGTAAATCGCCCAGCGCCGGTCAGCATCTTCCTGTGCTTTGCGCATTAATTCTTCTGCGCGCTCCTCGTCCATTTGGAGCAGCATGCGGTAACGGGTCTCGTTATAGGCATATTCAGAAACTTTGATTGAGGGTTGTTTGTAATCCAACTGCAGAGGGTTCTTGCCTTGTTCGATCAGGCGTGGGTCGTAACGATAGAGCGGCCAGGCACCACTGTTGACGGCTAATTTTTGCTGCACTAAGCCCTGGGACATATCAATTCCGTGGCTGATGCAGTGGCTGTAAGCAATGATCAATGAGGGTCCTTCGTAGGAATCTGCTTCCACAAAAGCTTGCAGAGTCTGCCGATCACTACCGCCCATCGCCACCTGTGCTACATAGATGTTTCGATAGGTCATCGCAATCATACCTAAGTCTTTTTTAGCGTTGCCGCGTCCATTGCTGGCAAACTTCGCAACCGCTGCACGTGGCGTGGCTTTTGAAGATTGACCACCAGTATTGGAATAGACTTCGGTATCCAGCACGAGCACGTTCACGTCTAAGCCAGAAGCTAAGACATGATCCAAGCCGCCATAGCCGATATCATAAGCCCAGCCATCACCGCCAAAAATCCACACGCTCTTGCGCACTAAATAATCCGCTAAGGAAAGTAAGTTGACCAGTTCTGGGGAGTCCTTTCCTTTCAGGACCTCTTTCAACTGGGCAACGCGCTTACGCTGCTCTTGGATTTCTCTCTCGTTCTTTTGGGAGGCGGTGAGTAAAGCCTCAGCCAATTCCTCGCCAATCTCCGCTTTGTGTTTTTCTACGAGCGCTATAGCTTCGTCTTTCATCTTATCAATAGCCAAGCGCATGCCTAAGCCAAACTCAGCATTATCCTCGAATAACGAGTTGTTCCAAGCCGGCCCACGCCCATCTTGATTCTTGGTGTAGGGTGTGGTGGGCAGGTTGCCGCCATAAATTGACGAGCAGCCTGTGGCATTGGCGATCACCATGCGGTCGCCAAACAGTTGCGTAGCTAACTTGATATAGGGCGTTTCACCACAGCCAGCGCAGGCGCCCGAAAACTCAAACAGCGGTTCGAGTAATTGGGAGTTCTTGACCAGATGTAACGGAATCGTTGCCCGGTCGATGAAGGGAAGCGTCAGGAAGAAATCCCAATTCTTCATATCGCGCTCGCGAATGGGCGGCTGAGGAGCCATCATCAACGCCTTGCGGCTGGGGTCGGTCTTGTCCTTCCCAGGGCAGTTCTGCGCGCAAATCCCGCAACCCGTGCAGTCTTCCGGTGCGACCTGCACCGTCCAAGAAAAGCCATCCATCCAAGGGCGGCTTTTCGAAGCCGTCGACTTAAATTCTTCAGGGGCGTTTTCGAGCAGTTCGTTCTTATACAATTTGACTCGGATGGCAGCATGCGGGCAAACAAAGGAGCAGCGTCCACACTGAATGCACAACTCGGGGGTCCAGTTGGGGATCTCCAAGGCAATGTTGCGCTTCTCCCACTTGGTCGTTCCCGTTGGGTAGGTCCCGTCATTGGGAAGTTTGCTCACCGGCAGCTCATCGCCACGCCGGTCGATCATCGCGCCTAAGACTTCACGCACAAACTCTGGGGCTTCAGCAGGAACCGGGCTGCGCCGTTGCTTGGTGCTGGTGACCTTATCTGGCACAGTGACTTTGTGCAGGTTCGCTAAGGCATTATCCACCGCCTCGAAATTCTTCCGCACCACCGCTTCGCCGCGCTTGCCATAGGTTTTTTCAATCGAGTGCTTGATCTGTGTTATGGCTTCCTCGCGGGGCAAAATGCCACTGATGGCGAAGAAGCAGGTCTGCATAATAGTGTTGATACGGCTGCCCATGCCGGCTTTATCTGCCACGTCATAGGCATCGATAACATAGAAGTTAATCTGCTTGTTGATCAGATCGCGCTGCATCTCCACTGGCAATGTATCCCAGACCTCTTCCGGTCCATAAATCGTATTGAGCAGGAAAGTAGCCCCTTTGCGCGCATACTTGAGCATGTCAAAGCGATCGATAAAGCTCATCTGGTGGCAGCCAATAAAGTTGGCTTCACCTTCGTTGATCAAATAGGGCGCATGAATCGGCTTGGGGCCAAAGCGCAAATGCGAAACCGTCACCGCGCCCGATTTCTTGGAGTCATACTCAAAGTAACCCTGAGCATAATTGTCGGTTTCGTCTCCGATGATCTTGATGGAGTTCTTATTGGCACCTACCGTGCCGTCAGAACCGAGCCCAAAGAACATAGCTTGCACCACGTCTTTATCCAGAACTTCGAAGGTGGGGTCCCATTCCAAACTCAAGTTGGTGAGGTCATCAATGATGCCAATGGTAAATTCGTTCTTCGGCTGTTCTTTCTTGAGCTCATCAAAGACTGCCTTAGCCATCGCTGGGGTGAATTCTTTGGAGGAAAGTCCATAGCGCCCGCCAGTGATGATGGGCATGCTCTTGAAGGGTGCTAATCCTTCCGCCAAAGCCATTTTCACGGCGTTGACCACGTCTTTATACAGCGGCTCGCCCATAGCGCCACTTTCTTTGGTGCGGTCCAAAACAGCGATTTTCTTTACTGTGGCTGGCAGCACCGCCATTAAGTGCTCGGTGGAGAACGGACGGTAGAGGCGTACGGTTACTACGCCAACTTTTTCACCGCGCTTAGCCAGAACTTCTGCAGTTTCACGTGCTGTTTCAGCACCAGATGCCATCACCACAATCACACGGTCCGCATCCGGCGCACCGTCGTATTCCATGATGTGATAATTGCGGCCAGTGAGTTCACCAAACTTGCGCATTTCCTCTTCGACAATGCCAACTGTTTTCTCATAGAAGGGGTTCACCGTTTCACGACCCTGGAAGTACACATCCGGGTTTTGCGAAGTGCCACGGAGGACCGGTGCATCTGGTTTTAAGGCACGCTTGCGGTGTTCAAAGACCAGTTGGTCGTCAATCATTGCCCGCAGAACTTCATCGCTAACCCGTTCGATCTTGTTGATTTCGTGTGAGGTGCGGAAGCCATCAAAGAAGTGCAAGAAGGGCACTCTGGTGCGCAGCGTAGCCGCGGTAGCAATCACAGCGCTATCCTGCGCCTCTTGCACCGAGCAACTAGCAAGCATGGCAAAACCGGTCGCACGGCACGCCATCACATCTTGGTGGTCACCAAAAATCGAGAGGGCTTGCGCCGAAAGCGAACGCGCTGAAACATGAAATACGGTTGGGGTCAGCTCGCCAGCGATTTTATACATATTGGGGATCATCAACAGCAAGCCCTGCGAAGCCGTAAAGGTGGTAGAAAGTGCACCCGCTTGCAGCGAACCGTGTATCGCACCTGCTGCGCCGCCTTCGGATTGCATTTCCATTACGGTGGGGACTGTGCCCCATAGGTTGGGAATGCGTTCTGCGCTCCACTGATCGGCATACTCCCCCATTGGAGAGGAAGGCGTGATCGGGTAAATTGCGATTACTTCATTAAGCCGATAAGCAACATGGGCGGTTGCCTCATTGGCGTCAGTCATGACCATTTCTTTTTTCATTACAATGCTCCTTATTTTTATAAATACATATTCCGCTAAAAATTACCGCACAGGTTGTGCTTTATTTAACTAGCGTCTATTGTATCTTAATTTCTCTTTTCTAGGCACAATATTACTACTATTTTACTCTTATTTTCTCTGTATTTCCCCAGTTGGGAGCCTTCTTTCTACATGTTTGCTTGGTTAGTGAAGCCGCTAAACCCTGAAAATAGCGTATCTTTCAGAGCGGGAAAGCGCTGCAGTAATTCGGGTAAGGCTAACATCAAGGTTGCGATGGTTTTACCATCCTGCAATTGCCCGGACCAAAGCAAACGGTAAGCTTCACCGAGCGGCAGCCGCTTAAGCTCCAGAAATTCATCCTCATCTTGTGCCAGCGGGGCTGGGCGCAGCTCCAGAGCTAAGAAGGCGGACATATATTCATTGGAATAACCAGGCACCATATAAAAGCCGCCCAGCGGGACGAGTAAGTCGCTATCCTGACCAGTTTCCTCACGCAGTTCACGACGGGCGCTTTCCAATGGGGATTCGCCCGCATCCATCACTCCCGCTGGCAGCTCCAAGAGATAGCCCTGCGCGCCAATGCGGTATTGGGAGACTAAAATCACTTCGCCAGCCTCGGTGATGGGCAGCAATGTGACCGCATCGGGATGGTCCACTAGGTCATAGGCATGCTCGCGGCCATCGGGCAAACGGAAGCGCACCTTCAGCACATCAAAAGCATGTGCCGAGAGCACTTTCTCCTGACCCAGGATTTCAAAAGTATGCATACTCACCAACCTCTCGGGGGGTAATTATACTCGCGCATTAGCGCAAAAACCGATAAGTTTAAGGCAATTCTGGAATCAAAAAGGGCGCAAACGCGCCCTTGTATCCAAAAGCACTAGTGAATTAAGGGATCTGCAGCACCTGACCAGGTGTGAGCTCGTATGGTTCTTTCAAGCCGTTCACAGCAATAATGGCTTCAGGGTACACATCGCCGTATTCGCAAGCGATGCTATAGACCGTTTCACCCGCGCTCACCGTCCAGGTATCGGGGTGCGGCAATATCGCGCGGTCTTCGGTCGGCCAACTGCCCGTCTGCGGAATTTCGAGCACATCGCCGATATTGAGCCAGCTGTTGTAGTTATTCAATGCGAGCATATCCGCGGGGTCCACGTCAAAACGCCGTGCCAAGCAGTAGATTGTCTCGCCGCTATGCACCGTATATTGCAGCGGCTTGGTCACCACTGGTGTGGGCGGCAGCGGCGTGGGCGTAGGAGTGCCGACTGGTGTGGCTGTGGGCATCAGAATGCTGGAGGCTGTCGCAACTACGGGCGTGCCCTCGGTGTTGGTGGTCATCACCGTAGGCTGGTTAAATTTTTCCATAATTGCCTGAGCAGTGTATGTGGCATTCAAGATTTGCTGATCCACGGGCAGTGGTGTACTCGCCGAGTCAATCTGCTGGGGCGTAGCGATCGGCGCCGTGGAAGCTGGCCGCTGGCAAGCCCCCATCACCAAGGCTACGAGCAGCAATATTCCAAAAGTGAGACCCATCTTCTTAGGCATGGCAATACTCCTATCGTTCAAACAAATGTTGAAGATATAGGTGCAATTTCTGTGCCAGCTTGGAATAGAAAAAACCGGCAAACTTGCACTGCCGGCTTCTCTGAATTAGCTTGGAATGCGTTTAGGCTTTCTTGAGCACCGGAAGCCCGGAGTTCAATTCGACCACAACCTTGCCAGCCGGAAGCTGATCTACGGTCTCGCCTTTATCGGGGTCCGTGGAGAAATAGTACAGCTCCGTGACCTTACCGCTGGCGCGTTCCATTTTCTTGACGTGCAAGAAGTATTTCTTACCTTTAGAATTTGTATAAGTGTATGCCATAAGTACCTCCTTTGGACAATTGATGGCTTAATAAAAAGTTTACAGTGTAAAACCGCACCTGTCAACTGAGATTTTTAGCTCAAGAAATTTAAATTATTGCCAATGACAGAGAGTGTTGAAAAACATTGGTTAATC
>DMCS01000091.1:13785-17065 GCA_003445715.1 Candidatus Mesolinea sp.
AACGAGACGCTGGGGAGGGGAATCAAAGGGGTGGGGTTGAAAATATTGTGATCTTCTTGAATATAAAGTTGTTCATTTATTAATATTCTGGACATTTTCAACATTTACTCCAATATTTGATGATAAATGAGTATAATATTATTATGAACACCCTCTACTACGGCGATAACCTCGATATCCTGCGGCGTTACATCAAGGACGAGAGCGTAGACCTGATCTACCTCGATCCGCCCTTCAACTCCAACGCCACCTACAATGTGCTCTTTGCGCAAAAAGACGGCACGCAATCTAGCGCGCAAATCCAAGCCTTCGAAGACACTTGGCAATGGGATGAAAACGCTGTACGCACCTATGAAGAAGAAGTGGAGAAAGGCGGACCGGTCGCGGATGCACTGCGCGCTTTTCACCTCCTCCTGGGCGGCAGCAATATGATGGCTTACCTAACCATGATGGCGCCGCGCCTGATGGAGCTGCGCCGCGTGCTCAAGCCTACCGGCAGCCTGTATCTGCATTGCGACCCCACCGCCAGCCATTACCTCAAGATTCTGTTGGATATGGTCTTTGGGGCAGAAAATTACAGAAATGAAATTATATGGAAACGCACAGGATCACACGGTGGCGCAAAACGTTGGGGGTCAATACATGACACTATTTTGTTTTATACCCGAACAGGTAACTATACTTGGAATAAAATATTTCAAGATTATGACCAGTCATATGTCGAAAATTATTACCGATTCTCAGATGAGAGAGGAAAATATCAATTAGTTTCATTAACCGGACCTGGAGTATCTTCTGGAGACTCAGGTAAACCTTGGAAAAATGTAGATCCATCGAAAGTAGGTAGACATTGGGCAATTCCATTAAATGCTCTGAAAAAAATAATTCCAGAGGATGAAATAGTAAGATTATCAACCCAAGATAAATTAGAAATATTGGATGCCGCTGGACTAATTTATTGGCCACCTAAGGGTTCAATTCCTAGACAAAAACGTTATCTTGACGAGGGTGAAGGGGTTCAAATACAAGATATTATTAACGATATTAATCCAATTTCGTCACAGGCAAAAGAACGTCTCGGTTACCCCACCCAAAAACCCTTAGCCTTGTTGGAGCGTATCATTCAAGCTTCCAGCAATCCAGGCGATGTGGTACTGGATCCTTTCTGCGGTTGCGGTACAGCCGTGGTTGCGGCGCAAAAGCTCGGCAGGCAATGGATTGGCATTGATATCACCCACTTAGCCATCAGCTTGGTCAAGCACCGCTTAGAAGATGCCTTTGGCGATTCCTTGCAGTTCCAGGTCATCGGCGAGCCCACCACGTTAGAAGAAGCCGCCTCGCTCGCGGCTCAGGATAAATACCAGTTCCAGTGGTGGGCGTTAGGTTTGGTCGGCGCGCGCCCAGCGGAGGGCAAAAAGGGCGCTGACCGCGGCATCGACGGCAGGCTGTATTTCCACGATGACAATACCCGTAAAACCAAGCAAGTCATTCTCTCGGTAAAGGGCGGGCATGTAACCGTCTCGATGATTCGCGATTTGCTTGGGGTGGTCGAGCGCGAAAATGCTCAGATTGGCGTGTTCATCACTTTAGAAGAACCAACCCGGCCGATGCGCGCGGAGGCAGCTAAAGCCGGCTTCTACCACTCCGAGGTTTGGAACCGAGACTATCCGCGCATCCAGATCTTGACCATCGCAGAACTACTCGAGGGCAAAGGCATCGACATGCCGCCCATGCGCCAAGTCAGCCAAACCTTCAAGCGCGCCAAGAAGGAAAATCCCAATGCTGGAGAGCAGATGGGGCTGATAGAGGGGTAGGATACTACAAATGTTTAATTTTGCTATTGACATTTCGTTTTTCTCGTGTATACTAATTGCAACAGTACCAGCCACGCGCGGCTCGAAAGAGCCAGCGGACCAGGGCTGGTCGTTTATTTAACCTGCCATGCAACTCAAACCACCTTTGTCCTTTCATGATCAGTTAGAAAAACTGCTTACTCGAGGTATGATCGTATGCGATTTAAATTCCGCTGAAAAATTTTTACAATCCCATAACTATTATCATCTCAATAAATATTTCCATGAATTTATGGATTCTAATGGGAACTTTTCTCAAGAGACATCTTTTGAACAAATCGAATTCATTTATGAAAATGATGCTTGGCTAAGAAACCACTTTTTTTCTCTAATTGAGCCATTTGAATTGGAAGTAAAAACGATTGTGGCTAATCACCTTTCCTTGAAGTATGGATCTGATGTTTTCTATAAATATGAGATTTATCAAGATATAAACGCTTGGCAAAACACCATGAATATCGTTCTACGCGAAGTAAAGCGAGATCCAACTAATCCTGTGGTCTCATGGCATATGAAACAATATGATGGTATGTTTCCAATGTGGGTATTAATTGAATTTTTCTCATTAGGTTCATTGTCTCATTTTTTTGGAAATCTAAATAATATCGATAAAAATGAAATAGCGAGATTTTATAATATTTCAGGATATTATCTTTCCTCTTGGTTGAAGTCCGTCAGTTTATTAAGAAATCTATGCGCACATACTCGCCAGCTTTTTAGAAGGAACTACACTTCGCCGCCATCCTTACCAAACTTTTTTAACTGGACACCTAATGATAATCGTCACTTATTTGCTTTATCACTCGTTCTAAAACGACTCTCTAATCAGACTAATTGGCAAATCTTTGCTAATGATTTAGACCAACGCGATAAAAATCAACCTTTTCTATCAGATTATGGATTCCCACAAAATTGGCGTGATTACTTACTATAATTCATTAGAAATCAGTTTCATACCTTTTGCTGCTCAAGAAAGTAGTTCCATCAAAAATGAATCCCGTGCAATCTATTAACTAACCTCCCCATTCTTTCATGGTACCCTACGGGCAGGCTTCGCACTCTCCTGACCGTGAAAGGTATTTGACCTTTAGGTCTCAAATATGGAGACCTTCGGTCAACTTCCTCGCTCGGTCAGAGACCGGCGAGAGCAAGAGATCTTCGGTCAAATCACTCGCTCGGTACCCTACGGGCAGGCTACGCACTCAGGAGACCGGCGAGAACAAGCACAGCTTAGTTCTTTCGTGGTACCCTACGGGCAGGCTACGCACTCTCATGACCACGAAAGGCAGTTGGCCTTTAGGTCTCAAATAGGGAGACCTGCGGTCAAATTCCTCGCTCGGTCTGGAGACCGGCGAGAACGACCAGCTGTTCTTGCAGGGTACCCTGCGGGCAGGCTACGCACTCAGGAGACCGGCGAGAACAAGCAC
>DMCS01000090.1:0-8715 GCA_003445715.1 Candidatus Mesolinea sp.
TATAAACTAAGCGATATAAAGACTGAAAATCAGATCAATCTTAGTCCTCTTTCGGGCTAATTCCTTACTTGTCATTAGTATGATGGGATAGAATCATAGAGACACGGCAGATCGTTCGTCATTTGGTCAAAAGACCGTATCGAAGTCAGGATCGTCGTGTCTTCTATTACGCAGTACACTTTATGTGTCCATTTCATAGCTCCTAATCATAATTAGGAAATTTCTATTTTGCTACTTTAGGACATTATCACTTTGCTCTTACAATCAACCAATTGACCTTGACGACGATCAGCAGGAAGGTATAATCAGATTAATCATATTAATGTGATGATTGCTTAATGGAAAATACACCTCGGAGCGACCTCTTAGACTATCTGGCTGAAGCTAACCGCAATGGTACCCCTATTCCGACGATAGCAGAGCTGAGCGAGGAGCTCGGAATGAGTATCACCAGTTTACGTGAGCAATTAGAGGTTGCACGCCGTTTAGGCTTTGTTACCATTAAACCAAAAACGGGCATTCAACCCTGTGGATTTTCTCTTGCTCCTGCGTTGAGGTTAAGTTTACAGTATGGAATAAGAGTACAACCAGAGCTTTTTGAAGCTTTTCGCGATCTGCGCAAACACATCGAAGCCAGCTATTGGTTTGAGGCAGCGCCATTATTGACCAGCGCAGAGGTCAGCACTTTGGGGGATATTGTCCGTAAAGCGCAAAGCAAAATTAAAAAACAACCTATCGAATCACCCGAGAAAGAACATCGTGCATTTCACTTAGCTATTTTCCAACATTTGGAAAATCCGGTTGTCAAAAGTTTGCTGGAGACATATTGGGATTTGAATGCCGGAAATGAGCGCAATTATTATATCGATCAGAATTACTTAGAAATTGTGTGGAATTATCATCAGCGCATTGTTGAAGCCCTGGCTGCACGGGATTTTGAACGTGGTCATCAAGCGCTTTTGGCGCACATGGATTTGGTAATGCAACGAAAAAAAGCGGAATTATCTCAGCGTTTTGAGTGATAAAAAGGAGAACAATACGTCATGACATACTCCGAGACAGATGAGCTTCTCGATCTCCCCCCTAAAGTGAATGATTTTTGCATGACTGTTAGCACGATTAATGGTTCTGGCAGTGCAACGTCTAATAATGTACTTTACCATGCGCTGTTTCACATGGGAATTCCTACTTCTGGAAAAAACATTTTTCCCTCAAACATCAAAGGGCTGCCCACCTGGTTTGTCATCCGGGTTTCAGAAAAAGGCTATTTAGGGCGTGTGCCTTATGATGACATCATCGTCGCGATGAACCCAGAAACATTCCTTGATGATTTGACCTACCTACCAGAAGGCGGTGTGATTTTTTATGCGGATCACATCCGCAAGCCAGAAAAACCGCGTGCTGATTTAATTTTCTACCCAATGCCTATCCGCCAACTGGTTAAGCAGGCTGAAGTGCCTCGCAACCTGCGGGACTATATGGAGAATATGACTTACGTCGGCATCGTGGGGCAAGTTTTAGGCATCAACATGGAGAGCATATTGTATGCATTAAAACGCCACTTTGGCAATAAGGCATCCGCGCTGGAAACGAACTTAAAGATGGTCAACATAGGCTATGAATGGGCAGAAAAGAATATCATCAAAAAAGATCGTTATTTCGTGAAGCAGCTGCCCCCAATGGAAGATTACATATTGACCGACGGGAACAACGCTGGCGCTTTGGGTTCGCTTTTCGGAGGCGTTGAATTTTGCTCTTGGTATCCGATTACGCCGGCAAGCAGCTTAGCAGAATCAATGAATGAACAAAATCCCAAGCTGCGCAAGGATCCTGTAACGGGCAAGAATACCTGCGTTATTTTACAGGTGGAGGATGAGCTTGCCGCTGCTGGCTGCGCTATTGGTGCGGGTTGGGCTGGCTTGCGCGCAATGACCGCAACCTCAGGCCCAGGCTTGAGCTTGATGACTGAAAATGTGGGCTTAGCTTATTTCACTGAAACCCCCGTGGTTATTTGGGATGTGCAGCGCGTTGGACCGAGCACGGGGTTACCCACACGCACTGCTCAAGGAGATTTGACCATGGTCTACTTCCTCGGGCATGGCGATATCAACCATATTCTCTTGTTGCCCGGTTCGGTGAATGAGTGCTTTGAATTTGGCTGGAAAGCTTTGGATTTGGCAGAGCATTACCAGACGCCCATTTTTGTGCTGAGCGATTTGGATTTAGGGATGAACCAGTGGATCACCCCTAAATTCGAATATCCCGACTGCCCTATTGATCGCGGGAAAATCCTTTGGGAAGCTGACTTGGATCGTTTTGAAGGCAAGTGGGGTCGCTATAAAGACATCGATGGTGATGGTATCCCTTATCGCACCGTGATGGGCAATCAGAATCCGGCTGCAGCTTATTTCACCCGTGGTACTGGACATAATGAATATGGAAATTACAGTGAAGACCCCGAAAACTGGGCAAAAATGATCCGCAGGATCAAGAAGAAACTCATGAATATGTGTGAAGTGCTACCAGAGCCTATTTTCCGGAATAAGCCAGGAGCCAGAATCGGGATTATCGGCTGGGGCTCAACCGACCCAGCGCTAATTGAGGCTCAGGATATGCTGGAAGAAGCAGGCATCCCGGTGGATTACTTGCGCATTCGAGCGTTACCAACTTGCAAAGCCGTGCGCGATTTTATCTCCGAGCACGACCATACATATGTGTTGGAACTCAACCGAGATGGTCAGATGTGTTCGATTTTGAAATTAGAGGTTTCTGCATCATATGCAGAGAAGTTGTCTTCATTGACTGATTTTGGTGGTTTGCCGATGACAGCGATTTGGGCAACTGAACAGGTTTTGGCAAAGGAGATGAAGAGGAATGGATAACACACAGACAGTAAAAGTAGAACGGAATTTGGTCGGTCTTTCTCCCGTTGATTACAAAGGGAAGCCTTCTACCCTTTGCCCAGGATGTGGTCATAACACCATTGCGAATCAAATTCAGGCAGCCCTCTTCGAGTTGGGTGTTGTTCCGGAAATGGTTGCCAAGATCAGTGGGATTGGCTGCTCCAGCAAGAGTCCTAACTATTTTTTAGACCGCTCTTTCGGCTTCAATGGGCTGCATGGACGCATGCCCACGTTGGCTACTGGGGCTTGCTTTGCAGACCGGCGGGTCAAAATCATTGGCATCTCTGGCGATGGGGATTCAGCGAGTATCGGCATGGGGCATTTTAAACACGTTATCCGCCGCAACATCCCCATGGTTTACATCATTGAAAATAACGGTGTGTATGGACTTACTAAAGGTCAATTCTCCGCCACCTCGGACTTAGGCCTCGAGCTCCGTCATCAGGGCAGGAATTTCTTACCACCGTTGGATTTGTGCTTGGAGGCTTTGATTAGCGGTGCAAAGTTTGTCGCACGTGCTTTTGCTGGCGATATCAAGCAGATGCGAGAGCTTTTTAAAGCAGCTTTTGTACATGATGGCATTGCAGTGATCGATGTAATTAGCCCATGTGTTACTTTCAACAATCAGGATACCGCAATGCAGTCTTACACCTGGGGGCGCGAGCACGAAAGTCCGATTCAGGATATTACCTTCATTCCAAAGGCTAAAGAAATAATCGTGGAAGACTTTGAAGAAGGTAGTTACCGCGAAGTAAAACTTCATGACGGCTCCACCCTGCTGCTAAAAAAAATCAATAGAGATTACGATCCAACGAGTAAAACCGCAGCGCTGGACTTGTTGACCGAATCCTACGAGAAGCGTTACCTCACCACCGGCTTGTTCTACATCGAAAAAGCCGAACAGTCCATTTTTGATATTTTTGAGTTAGGTAAAGATCCGCTTAATCGTCTCCCAACCGAACGCATCCGTCCAGATAAAGCTACATTGGAGCGCATCAATGCTGCCTTAGCGTAAATATGGGCATAGAATCAAAACGGGACTAATTATATGGTCCCGTTTTTGTACCTCGTTACGCGTTACCAACGCAATGTGTAAAGCAAAATTAAGTTCGGTTTGACCATTTCTCCTACCGGAAAGCCGGAAATCACGACAACCTTATCCTCTGCCAAGAGGTCGGTGGAGGCATAGAGTGCGGTCCCGACGTGCTTAATCATCGTTTCGAGTGTATCTGCATGCGGCACAAGCAATGGCGTGACGCCCCAAGCAATGCCTAACCAATGGTAAGTTTTTAATTCTGGGGTGAAAGCATAAATTGGTACGTCTGGTTTAGTTTTAGACATCCACATCGCAGTTGTACCCGACATTGTGAACACCACAATGGCTTTGACCTTGGCTGCAACAGAAAGTTCTTTGGCTGACCGTGCAATCGATACCGTTGGATTGTCAGGATCGGAGGCGAGTAAGCTCTCCAAATGACCCCACTCGCTGAGGTGTTTTTCCGATTCGCGGATAATTGCATCCATCATGCGCACGCTTTGCACCGGGTATTTCCCTGCGGCTGTTTCCGCTGAGAGCATTACAGCATCCGTGCCATCGAAAATGGCGTTCGCCACATCGGCTGCCTCCGCTCTGGTGGGGCGGGGATTGTTGATCATGGATTCCAACATTTGCGTGGCGGTGATGACGAACTTTCCTTTTTGATTGGCGGTTTTGATGATTGCTTTTTGCACCACAGGTACTTCAGCGGGAGACATCTCCACACCTAAGTCCCCTCTGGCAACCATTACACCATCGGTAGCATCAATGATAGCGTCCAAGTTGGTAATTGCTTCAGGACGCTCTAACTTGGCAATTATGGGAGGAACTCTCTCCGAGCCAGACATCTCCTGCATGGTTTTCCGAACCGTGAGAATATCGGAGGCTTGGCGCACAAAAGATATGGCTACCAGGTCAACTCCTAAAGAAATACCAAACGCTAAATCCTCCAGATCTTTAGGCGTCAGGCAGGCGATATCTAGCTTTGATCCGGGAAGGTTAACGCCTTTATGGGATTTGAGTTTACCTCCGAGGATGACCTTGGCGTAAATAGTCTCGCCTTCTATCCCACTGACCTCAAACTCAAGCTGCCCGTCATCCAATAGGATGTGATTACCAGGTGCGAGTGCTTCATGCAAATTTGGCACGTCGAAGGGAATGAATATGGTGCCTTCGTGTAGGTTTTGCGGATTCTCAGATGAACTTAATGCAACCGTATCTCCTGATTTCAGCTCAACAAAATCGGTTTTTAGGTTGCCGATGCGCAGCTTTGGCCCTTGCAGGTCCATCAAGATAGAAACAGGTTTGCCAAGCTCCTCAGACAGCTTGCGCAAGATTTTGTGCCGCTCGGCATGCTCCGCATGTGTGCCATGCGAAAAATTAAGGCGGGCAACGTCCATGCCGGCTTCAATCAAAGCGCGAAGTGTGGGTTCATCAGAACTGCTGGGTCCTAAGGTGGCGACGATTTTGGCAAACCTGTTCATGTGAGCTCCTTGCTTTAGGGCATTTGTAGAACCTTAGCAATCTTGGGCAAAGCCCAATCTAAAGTTTCTTTCTCGATAATTAGCGGTGGGGCAAAGCGGATCACGTTTTCATGCGTTTCCTTAGCAAGAATACCTTCATCTTGCAACGCTTCGCAGAATCGCCGTGCGCCACCAGCCTCTGGTTTTAGCTCCACACCAATCAGCAAGCCGCGTCCGCGCACCTCTTTGATATGCGCGCTTGGGATTTCACTCAATCGGTCCATAAAGTAATTACCCAAGGTGAAAGCCCGCTCTGGAAGATTCTCTTCCTCTATGACGTCGAGGGCAGCGATGCCGACAGCACAAGCCAACGGGCTACCACCAAAAGTTGAACCGTGCTCGGAGGGTTGGAACAAGCCTAGAATAGGCTCATCTGCAAGTACAGCGGAAACGGGCAGCATCCCGCCTGAAAGTGCTTTCCCGATCACGGTAATATCGGGGCGAACGCCTTCATACTCTGAGGCGAAGAGTTTGCCTGTGCGTCCTAAGCCGGTCTGAATCTCATCAGCGATGAAAAGGACATCGTTTTGTTTGCAGAGTTCTGCTACACCACGCAAATACCCATCTGGGGGAACAATTACGCCATTTTCACCTTGGATTGGCTCGAGCATTACTGCGGCAGTGTTTGGATTGATGGCAGCCTGGATAGCTTCGAAGTCGCCAAATGGTACAACCTTAAAGCCTGGAGTAAAGGGTCCGAAGGCATCCTTATAGAGGGGTTCGGAAGAGAAAGAAATGACGGTGATCGTGCGGCCATGGAAATTCCCAGCTGCAACGATAATCTCTGCTTGGTATTTGGGAATTCCTTTGACCACATAACCCCATTTACGGGCAACTTTGAGGGCAGTTTCTACTGCTTCTGCGCCGCTATTCATCGGCAAGCTCATTTGGTAGCCGGTCATATCCGCAAGTTTTTTGTAAAATAGTCCTAATTGATCGTTGCGAAAGGCGCGCGAGGTTAACGTGATACGTTCAAGCTGATCTTGCAAAGCTTTAACAATTTTGGGATGCCGATGCCCTTGATTGAGAGCGGAATACGCACTAAGGCAGTCTAAGTAGCGTTTACCCTCGATATCTTCGACCCAAACACCTTCGCCCTTAGTTAAGACGACATCTAACGGTTTGTAGTTATGGGCACCATATTTATCTTCAAGGTCAATGTAATATTGAGAATTCAAATCATACTCCTTTCATAAGTGTGTAGACAACTGCTTTTTGGGCATGTAAGCGGTTATGTGCCTGCGGGAAGAGCCTGGAATGCGGTCCATCAGCTACGCTATCGGTGATTTCCTGCCCGCGGTGTGCTGGCAGACAGTGCATGACAATCACATCGGAAGCAGCTTCTGAAACCAATTGATCATTCACTTGATATGGTGGAAATACTTTTTCGCGCTGTTTAGCTTCTTCTTCCTGGCCCATGCTCGTCCAAGTGTCGGTGTAAATTACTTCGGCGAATTGCACGGCTTGGTGTGGATCACGCAAGAAGGTTAGTTTGGCACCGCTTTCACGAGCTACATTTATGGCAGTTTGAACTGCATCGGCGGGCATATCATACCCTTCAGGATTGGCAATCGTAAAGTTTGCGCCTAATTTTGCGCAAATTTGCATCAAGGAAACAGCAACGTTATTGCCGTCGCCGACATACGTGACGTTGATACCCTTGATGCGGCCAAAGTTTTCGTAGATAGTTAGTGCATCAGCTAGAGCCTGGCAGGGGTGGCTGTAATCGCTCAATCCGTTAATCACCGGGATATTCGCCCAACGAGCTAACTCCAGTACGTGCTCATGTGCAAATACGCGTGCCATGATGCCTTGCACATAACCCTCGAGCACGCGGGCGATATCAGCAATCGATTCCCGTTGACCCAGACCAATCTCATTAGGAGAAAGGTAAAGGGCATCGCCGCCTAAATGGCGCATCGCCATATCGAAGCTGACCCGGGTACGTAATGAGGGTTTTTGGAAGATCATCGCCAGCACCTTGCCCTTGAGGACGGGTTCGTTGCCACCCTGCTTATATTCCTTTTTGAGCTGGATGGCAAGATCGAGCAAGTCTTGCAATTCTTGGGGGGTGTAATCGATGATATCTAAGAAATCTTTATGCATACGCTCTCCTTAATCGTTATAATATTAGTCAGGCAGAGCTACGGTTTTAGTTTTGCCTGTCACGTTGGGATTTTATCAGACTTCGTCTTAAATTGGGATATGAAGAAGCCTTACTCGTGAACCGCCCTGTAAAAACTAATCTCAAGTACTTAAGCAGGCGGAGAAATACTGCCTAAAAGAGGATTATTCACCTCTTTTAGGATTTCGTCTTGCAGGCAACTCATTTCTGCATACTCGTCCTCTTCAGCATGTTCATAGCCACAAAGATGCAACACGCCGTGCACAAAGAGCATTTCTACTTCCTGCTGTAACGGATGCTCATTGTTTGCAGCTTGCTCCTGAGCTTTTTCGATGGAGATGACGATATCTCCTAAGTAATGCAAGCCGCTTTCAGGGTCAAGATAATCATTTTCAAAGGAAAGCACATCTGTAGGAGCATCAACGTTCCGGTAGGTCTTATTAAGTTTGTGGATGGCTCTATTATCGGTCAATTTCAGGGTGACCGCCTCATCCTGCGCATAACCGAGCTTTTCTAATGTGGCATGTAAACAAATATCCAGGCGGTTGAGATCCACTTGGGTGCGGAATTTTTTAGCAGATGATAAATCGATCATCGCATCTTTCAGAGCCTATGGCAGAATTTATTCCTCTGCAAGTGCACTTTCCGCCTGTTCTTCCAATTTCTTTTGCACTTGCGGATATTTTATGCGCGGGTGATAGGAACGCTGTAAAGTTTCAAAGAAAGAATCTTCGATTGTCTTCAGGTCCTTGAGGGTCAGGTCGGTTTCATCTAACTGATCCGCGTCCTTATACATGGCGATGCTTTTTTGGATCAATTCGCGTAATTCTTCGTCGGTACGCGGGGCATCAGCGCGGGCTCTGGCTTCGGTGCCATCCGCTAACATCAGAATGGCTGTTTCTCGCGATTGCGGTTTAGGTCCTGGGTAAGTGAATAAAGATTTATCGACTTCTTCGGGGCTCTCAGCCGTTGCAACAGCCTGCGAGTATTGGTACACCGTTAACATCGTGCCATGGTGTTCGCGAATGAAGTCGATAATCCGCGAAGGTAAGCGATACTTCTTTGCTAACGCCACCCCGTCTGGAACATGTTGAATAATCGTGGCAGCTGCTGTGGCGGGGTCTAGAT
>DMCS01000090.1:8811-17814 GCA_003445715.1 Candidatus Mesolinea sp.
GTCATGAGCATCGATTTTATCCTTGACCTGATTCTCGACGAAAAACTGAGGGTTATTGGCTTTGCCACAATCGTGAAAGAGCGCACCTACTCGGATGAGCAGACGATCGGCGCCAATTGCTCCTGCAGCTTGCTCGCAAAGGTTCGCAACCAGTAAGCTATGTTGATAGGTACCTGGGGCATTCTGTAAAATGTATTGAAGCAGTGGATGATCTGGGCGGGAAATATCAATAAGCTGTAGTGTTGTAGGAATATCCAATACTTGGGCAAAGACAAATTGGAGCAGCAAAGCGAAGCTGCCCGATAATAGACCGTTCACCAGGGAAGCAATTACCAATGTGGAAAGACCGACCATGTCGGTATACACATCGCCCAAGCGGAAAGCAGTGACCACAGCCATCCCGAGCAAGCCTGTAACAAAACCTGAACCGATGAATGAGCCGATATTGCGTGCTCTGCCAATTGTCAGCATGCCTACCATTGTGGGTAAAAGATAAAATATGGTTAATTCAGCTTCACGGTTTTTGCCGAAGGTAAGCAATATACTCAGGAAGAGGCTGAGAAGTGTGCCAAACTCAAAATTGTAAATGATTGCAATTGTCAGCCCAAAAGCAGCTACTGGATATAGATAAGGGACAATAGTTCGATCAATCACCAAAAATCGCCCCAAACCCAAAAAGATCACAAACACAATTGCAATAAGGCTAAGGTGCTTGGGGTCATAAAAATCTTGATCTTGCCGGCGATTGAAATATAGAACGCTTAGTGTAGCAAGCACACCCACGAGAATCGCATTGGTTACGTATTGGTCAGTCTGATTGCTCGGCTTAGCTAAACCGAAGATATTGAGGGCTTCTAAGTCTTCTTCGCGAATAATCTGTCCTCGGCGCACAATCACCTCGCCAGCGATAATCTGGCGGGATATTGGCTCGATGGTGGCACGGGCTTGTTCACGGGCGAGATTGGTTTGTTCTTCACTGTATAGACTTGTGGGAACGATGAGCGGGGAGACCAACGCGATAACTACCTGTGCTTGTTCCGTGGGGAAGGCAAAATCAATTATCGCAGGCAGGTTACTGCGAATTTGGGCGACATTTTCATTACGAATCGTGTCGCGCATCACCAGCTCTAGTACACGCCGCGCTTCCTTATCGATGTTTTGCCAATCTTGGTCATTCAAGGCTAGAATTTGGGCAGCGATGCTGGGGTTTAACTTAATCTCATCAAGTGCTTCCAGGTCCTCTAACTTTTGTTCGCGTGTGGCATAGGGATCATTCCTGACGGTGGAAATGTAATATAAGATGCTATTAAGGGTTTCGAGCTGACGGCGGGCAATGCTGGGATCAGGTGGAAGGAAAACAGGAGGGACTGCCGCCGCCGCTTCCATACGGGCACGTTCCGTATAAACTTTGCTCTCATAGGTAATCGAATAAGGCGCCAAAATATCCTGATTGGCGACCTCACCAACTGCCACAGGCATGTTGGCTTGATTGATGACATCTGGCAACACCAAACACAGATAAATCAAGATGCAAGTGATAATGAGAATGAGAACGCGGGCAACACCTTGGGTAAAACCCGAAGAACGACGCGGAGCTGGCTGTTTTTTGCTCATTTCAGCTCAGCTTGGTAAGGCATTCCTTCACAACGCGGCTGGCATCCTGGTTGGTTGCGCGGCCGGCGAGCTTGGGGATGAGTACTTTGAGCACTTTTCCCATATCTTTGGGTGAGGTAGCACCTGTCTCTTGGATGACTTCTTCCGCTAACTGCACCAATTCGGCTTCAGATAATTGCTGAGGTAGGTAGGCTTCCAGAACCTTTATTTCCGCTTGTTGTTCGCGGACCATTTCGGGTCGGTTGGCTTTTTCTGCATCAGCGATAGTGTCATTCTTAGTTTTGATTTCTTTCTGCACCAGAGCGATAAATTCGCTATCCGTTAACTTAGAGCCTTTAGCCACTTCTGCCAATTCAATTGAGGACATCAGCAAGCGAATGACCCGCTTGCGCAAGGTGTCATTGGCGCGCATAGCTGCATAAAGGTCATTTTTTAGTATTGTTTCGTAATCCATAAAAGATATTATACCTGCCTTATTTAAGCTTTCTAAAACTACGGACCTAATGTGATATGTTCCCGTAAACCTTCAAGGGTGGATTGACCGATCCCTTTGACGTTGAGCAACGCCTCGATGCTGGTGAAGGGACCGTACGTCTCGCGATAGGTGATGATTGCCGCTGCTTTGACTTCTCCAATCCCTGGCAAGCTCATTAGCGCGTCTGCATCTGCTGTATTGATATTGACTAGCGTAGGCTCCGTTGGAGATAGGCTGATGGTGCTTGATCTTTCTGAAGTCGAAATCGGCTGACCTTTATAAGGCACATAGACGCGCTGCCCGTCCTTCAGCAACTCTGAAAGGTTCATGCGTTCAAGGTCTGCCTCTAAGGTGGCGCCGCCGGCGGCTGTAATCGCATCGTTGTTGCGTGCATCCATAGGTAGGGAATAAACACCCGGGTTTTTCACAGCACCAGCAACATGAACTTGAATCATAGGGGGCGTCGGGGAAGCTATGTCGACCGTAATTGGCGTAGCTGTCACCAGTTGGATGGGTTCACCACGCTGGGGTAAAAAGAACAAGAGGATTACTCCTCCTAAAAGCAATCCTCCTAAAAACCCAATTAAAACGTTTTGCCAGGGTTTCATCGTTTTGTATCCAATTGAATCTCCCCGCCAGTTTCCAGGGCGTACATGCGCTTGAATGCAGCGAGGGCTACTTCAATCATATCCAGGGTAGGCTCGCGAGTGGTCAGGTTTTGCAACCAAAGGTTGGGTTTTATTAATGCGCGCACGAAGGCAGATTTCTCCATATTCTTTGCTGCCCAGCGGATATATTCATATGAAAGTCCAGCAATCAGCGGTAGCAAAAGGATGCGCGAGATCAAGCGCCATAGCAGCGGCTGTGGACCAAGCAGGGTAAAGACCAAAATCGAAATGAACACCATGGAGAGGATAAAAGAAGTCCCGCAACGCGGATGTACACGTGTTTGTTGCGCCACACTTTGTGGTTCTAATTCAATTCTAGCTTCGAAAGCGTTGATCGTCTTATGTTCCGCGCCGTGATACATATAGGTGCGCTGGATTTCTGGCATTTTGCCAATCAATACCATGTAAACAATCAAGATGATGAGGCGCAGCAAGCCTTCTAACAGGTTGCTCACCCAAGCGGTCGTTTGCAAACCGCTCTCTAACCAGCCGGCAAGCAATGCTGGTAAGAGAAAAAACAAACCCACTCCAACGAGAATGGAAAATAGCATGGTGAAGACCAGTTCTTTGCCTTCGATTTTCTCTTCTTCTCCAGTCTGTACGTTGGCGGACTTCGTCAGGTATTCCATCCCCATACTCAACGAATCCCATAGACTAATAATTCCGCGAAAAAACGGTGCGCGCCCCCACCAAGAACGGTAGAGGCTTGGCAGCTGCTCATCAAACAGGACGATTTCTCCTTCTGGGTCACGCACAGCCATGGCGAGTGCGCGTTTTCCACGCATGAGCACACCTTCAATAACTGCCTGTCCGCCATAAGCCGGCAGGCGAAGTTCAGCGCTCTCAGCTCTCATGTTCAAAACCGGCGATAAAATGGATCAGTGCTTGAACACCTTTTTTCCAGGTTGGGAGGTGTTGGCGTTCATTAGGCGAGTGAATGTGATCATCTGGTAAGCCAAAACCGGTTAGCAGAGATTTGACACCTAGATAGTTTTGCATGGTTGTAGCCACAGGGATGCTGCCGCCTTCGCGCTTGAAAATAACGGGTTTGCCCCAGGTTTCGGAAAGCGCAGCTGTTAAGTTTTGCAAGCCAGGGGCGTCATCAGCTAAGTATGCTGGAGCACCGGAGTGTTTAACCATCGTCAGGCGCACCGTGGGAGGGACTCGGTTTTCAATAGCTTTCTTTATGGTGTCATAAACATGGTCTGGATCCTGATTGGGAACCAGCCGGCAGGAGATTTTGGCGCTGGCGTAAGCTGGGATGATAGTTTTGCTGCCTTCTCCGATAAAACCGGAATATAGCCCATTCACGTCTAAGGTTGGGCGTGCGCCGATACGTTCTAGGGGGGTATAACCTGCCTCACCATAAAGCGCAGGCGCGCCCGTTATGGCAAGCAAATCCGTTTCACGGGTTGGATTGGCGGCAATACGCGCACGTTCTTCTGGCGTGAGCGGCAAGACTTGGTCATAAAATCCTGGGACGGCTACAGAGCCATCGGGGGCATGCAGGCTTGCAATTATCTCAGAAAGCACAATAGCTGGATTAGCTACAACCCCGCCAAAAAGCCCAGAGTGCAAGTCGGTTTTAGGACCATCAATGCGCACCTCAAAATAGACCAGACCGCGTAAGCTGTACACGACTGTAGGCAAATCAAGCCCGACCATGCCGGCATCAGGGTTGAGCACCATATCGCATGCCAGCAAGTCACGGTGAGAAGCAATAAACGTCTCTAATGAAGGCGAACCAATTTCCTCTTCACCTTCGAAGAGAAACTTGAGGTTGAGTGGCAGCTCTGTAGTTTTAACGATGCTATCAATGGCGCTTAGAACTGCCATCACCTGACCTTTCATATCAGAAGCACCACGAGCGGTAAGGTAGTCGCCATCGAGAGAGGGTTCGAAAGGCGGGCTCTTCCATTCGTTGAGCGGGGCGACAGGTTGCACATCGTAGTGCCCATAGATCAGCAAGGTAGGCGCATTAGGCTTGGGGGAGCGTTTTTCAGCGAAGACAATCGGGTGCATCGGGGTAGGAAAGACCTCAACACGGTCTGTGCCGAGGTTTTTTAATTGGCCCACCAGAAAATCACAGGCGCGCTGCATATCCGCTTTGTGGTCAGGATCGGTAGAAACCGATGGAATGCGTAGGAAATCCTGGTATCGAGAAAGATATTCATCAAAATGGGCTTGAAAAAATTGAAAAGGAAGTGATAGTGTTTGCATAGTTAATCCTTGTACGAAAGTTGTCCCTGATTATATGCGATTTAGGAGTGAATTGTGATAGCATAGACGTGTATTCAATAAAAGGAGCGGCAAATGGAAACAGGAGATATTTTGGCGCGGTCCCTAAAGCACAATTTTTGGACTTGGTCTGCGCAGCGTAACCCGGATGTTATCCCTGTGGAAAAAGCTGAAGGGGTGTATTTTTGGGAACCCTCTGGAAAACGCTACTTAGATTTCAATTCCATGGTGATGTGTGTCAATATCGGGCACGGCAACCGTAGAGTGCAAGATGCGATGGTCCGCCAAATTCGTGAGCTTACTTTTGCGGGTCCGCACATGGCGACTAAAGTACGCGCTGAGTTAGGGGAAAAATTAGCGACTCTGCTGCCAACTGGCTTGGACCGATTTCTCTACACCCTCGGTGGCTCAGAAGCAAACGAAAACGCTATCAAATTAGCACGAGATTACACCGGCAAGTTCAAGATATTGACCCGCTACCGCTCGTATCACGGCGCTACGATGGGTTCGATGGCGCTAAGCGGCGATTACCGACGCCTGCATTGGGAACCCCTGACCATGCCAGGCGTGGTACATTTTGAAGACCCTTATCCCTACCGCTCACCGTTCTTCCCAGATGGTCAGGCGGTGGATGAACAATATTTTAGCCAGGTTTACCTAGACCATCTTGAGGATATTATCCGCGGAGAAGGACCTGATACCATCGCCGCTGTGCTAATCGAGACAGTTACAGGCACGAATGGCATCTTGGTGCCACCGCAAGGTTACCTGCGAGGTTTACGTGCCTTATGTGATCAATACGGCATTCTGCTGATTACCGATGAGGTTATGGCTGGCTTTGGGCGCACCGGCAAGTGGTTCGCTTTCCAAAACTGGGATATTGTTCCGGATATCGTCACGATGGCAAAAGGACTCACCTCAGGTTATGCCCCTTTGGGGGCGGTTGCAATGAAATCCGAAATTGCAGATTATTTCAATGACAAAATGTATTTCGGTGGTCTGACTTATAACGGACATCCGGTTTCGCTGGCAGCAGCTTTGGCAAACATTGAGGTTATTGAAGAAGAAGGCTTGCTCGAGAATACGCAGCAACGCGGAGAAACGCTGAAGATACTGCTTACTGAAATGAAAGCGAAGCATATCTGTGTGGGAGATGTGCGCTCGACTGGACTTTTTGGCGCGATTGAGCTGGTGCGTGACCGCCAAACGAAAGAGCCACTCACGCCCACAGCTCAACCCCTGACTGCAACGATGAAAAAGGTTAAGGACTATCTACGTTCGCATGGGCTGTATATTAACAACACTTTCCATATATTGCTTATCATCCCTCCTTTGATTATCACTGATGAGCAGCTGTGCGAAGGCTTTGCTATCATCGATGCAGCCTTAGCTTTAGCTGATGCAGACCTACAAGCTTAGTATAGAAGACTAAAAGGGAAGAGAAATTGATGGAAACACGGGAACATGAAATAATGATCATTATCGGCGGAGGACCTGCAGGATTAACTGCTGCATTATATGCCGCCCGAGCAGAGCTCCAGCCACTCGTCTTCACCGGGATGACACTTTACGGTCAAGTTTCTCAAACTGATTTAATCGAAAATTATCCTGGTTTTCCGGAAGGAATAACCGGGATGGAGTTAGGAGAGCGATTTGAGAAACACGCTGTTCGTTTTGGTGCGCGCGTCCTTCCTGAACCAGTTGAGTCCGTCGATCTTCTCCAAAGCCCCTTTTCGGTTAAAACTTACACTAAGACCTATGAAGCTGAAACGCTCATCTTGGCGATGGGTGCTGATCACAAAAAATTGGAAGTGCCTGGAGAAGCTGAGTTTACTGGTAAAGGTGTCTCTTATTGTGCCACCTGTGATGGTTTCTTTTATCGAGGGAAGGATATACACGTTATCGGTGGGGGTGATAGCGCAATAGAAGAAGCCATAATTCTGACCAGGTTTGCCAACAGCGTCACCATCATTCACCGTCGCGATGCACTTCGAGCGCAACCACTCTTGGAGAGGCGTGCCAGAGCCAACGCTAAAATCCGCTTCTTGTGGGATACGGTGGTTGAAGAAATCGTGGGGCGGGAAAGGGTACAGAACCTGCGCTTGCGCAATGTGAAAACTGACCAACAATTCGAAGTTCCGACCGATGGTGTTTTCATCTCCATCGGTCATGTGCCGAATACAGCCCTTGTTGGCAACCAGGTGGAGCTAGACGAGCAAGGTTATGTGCGCATTGATTGGAAGATGCGCACCAGCGTTCCGGGTGTATTTGCCGCCGGCGAGATTGCTGATTCGCACTATCGTCAGATTATCACATCAGCCGCTATGGGAGCAGCCGCTGCGCTCCAGGCAGATTGTTACCTCAACGAACAAAATCCGTAAGCGATGCGTTTTTATGGCGTTGGGGTGACTGCATTGCCGGTACCCATCCAGCTGAAAACGCGCTTTTCGCTCTCGTAACCCGCAAGCTCATAAATCGGATTACTGCTACCAGAATTGATCTGACGTGCTACCGTTACGGACCATTGGAAAATATGGGGAGTGGCATCCAACGGTCTATATGTGCTTGGGAGGATGTATTTGGTATCCTGCACGTATTCGACAACAACGATGCCATTTCCAGCGGTAAGGTCTTCTACGGTCACGCGGTAGAGCTCATTCTCTCGTAAATCTGCTACCGAAGCCCATTGGAGGGTGATTGCATTAGTAGCAGCGTTGAAAGCGGCACCAGAGCGTGGCAGCAACAAATTGGGGGCTGGATACGGCGGCGCTGGAGTTGCTGTGGGCGTCGGTCCAGCGGTCGGCTTACGCTCACACAAAGGGATTACCAGCGACATGCCCTCACGGACAACATCGCTGCTCATGCGGTTATATTCGCGGATTGCAGCCATCGGCACGTTGTAGTTCATTGCAATGCTACTTAGTGTCCAGCCAGCCTCCACTGTGATCGTAATCGTTTGGCAGTCCGATTCAGCGGTCGCGGCTGTGGTGGATGTAGGCTGTGGTGAGGGGGTGGGTGTAGGCTGCGGAATTTTGAGCACATCCCCTTCTTTGATGGTGCAGTTAGCATCCAAATTGTTTTCCCTGATAATGCTCTGCACAGAGACACCAAATAGCGCGGCAATTGATGAACAATAATCTGTATTTTTGACCACATATTCAATCGGTGGGAGCGGTGTCCAAGTTGGTAGTGGTGTGGGCGTCAGCGTCATCGTCGGGGTTAATGTGATGGTTGCCGTTGGTGTAGGCGTGTTTTCTGCGGGGGCTGCTGCCCCAAGTGTCTCCGTTGGGGTTTGCAAAAGTACGAAAACCAACCCACCTAGTAAAGCGACAAAAACTAGCCCAAGGACAATTGCCACCGGCAGCTTCAAGCGGATTTCTGGCGCTCCTTTGGCTGCCGAAAGGCTGGAAGTGCTTTTTTGAGAAGCTGTGGTTGTTAGCTGCGTCCCACAAACGAGGCAACGCGTTGCGTTTTCGCTCACGCGTGTGCCACACACGGGACAGATTTTTGTGTTTTTAGTTTCTTTTTCTGGTTTCATCATGGTCTTTCCAAGAAAATGAGTATACACAGCGACAGTAAAACTGGCAAGTTGAACAATTAACGTACGTCAGGCTGATAAAATAAAACTGTGCTTAGTGTGTATATTCATGTTCCGTTTTGTGTGCGAAGGTGCCTTTATTGTGATTTTATCACGTATGCTGGGCAGCAAGCTTGGCTGCCGGCATACGTCGAAGCCGCTATTAAAGAAATCCACTGGTTAGGCAGTTCCACGGGAAAAACCGACGAGCCAGCTCAAACTGTTTATTTTGGAGGGGGGACGCCTTCGTTGCTCTCTGTGGCGCAAGTGAAAGCCATCCTGGCTGCGGTTGAAAGCAGCTTTGGATTGGCAGATAATGCTGAAGTAACCTTAGAAGCTAACCCTGGCACGCTTACCTTAGATTATTTACGGGAATTGCGTGCAAGCGGTGTCAATCGGTTGAGCTTAGGTGTGCAATCCTTCTTTGATAC
>DMCS01000089.1:0-9938 GCA_003445715.1 Candidatus Mesolinea sp.
GGGGATTGCAGATTGCAAGCACTTTTTGAGATCGTTCTAAACTAAGCTATTCAAAGACAGATAATCAGGGCATTCTTAACGCTCTTTTTCGGGCTGAACCTAACTGGCTATTCGTTTATTCCCTGTTTTCTGGCTGCCTCTGTTTGGGTGATCCGGTGATCTATCACCCTTTCTACTTCCAGCTTTGTTGCACTTGCGAGTTGAATCCAAGTTGCCCTTAAATCCTTGTACATAATTAATTTAAAATTTCAGAAATGGTATATTACCTCTAACATAGATTTAGTATCCATTAGGGTAGATTATAAATCGAATAAGTATACCTTGTGATTGTATTTTTATATCTGGTAAGAAGGTAACCACCGTTTTGATAATCTGTAATGTTTTTGAATGAGATCTTCAATATTTCAATATTTAAGGATTTCCATTAATAAGAATTGAGGAAAGGAGTTTGAGATGCAAGAAAAGCGCGGTCAAGAGGATAGTAGAAAACCTGCGTTTGAAATGCTGTTTTCACCAATCAAAATCAGGAACGTTGAAATTAAAAATAGGGTGGTTTTCCTGCCTCACCTGCCTCTTTATGCCGATCAATATTTTGCACCCACAGATCGAACGACCGCTTACTATGTAGAAAGAGCCAAGGGTGGAGCAGGACTTATTGTAGTGCCGAGTGTCATCACACATCCTTCTGGATTGTTCCCCGGTACAATTGCGGGATATTCTGAGAGCAACGTGCCAAAGTTCAAAAAACTCGTGGATGAGGTGCACAAAAACGGAGCTAAAATCATCGTTCAATTTTCACACATGGGTAACCAAACAAAGAGTGTCGAAACATTTCGGCCTCTTTGGGCACCCTCTAACGTTCCGGATCTCACCGTAGGGGAGGTGCCCAAACCGCTCACCATCGATGAAATCCATGAGCTGATTGACTCCTTCGTCAATAGTGCCCAGTTGATGATGCAATCAGGTTTCGATGGGGTCGAGCTCAAAGTTGGACATGATGGCATCTTAGGTCAGTTCGTTTCTCTCGTAAAAAATCAGCGGCAAGATCAATACGGTGGTTCTTTGGAAAATCACGGCCGGATTATTGTCGAAATCTTGCAACAGATCAGGGAAAAATTAGGTAACATACCTTTGGGAGTGCGTCTGGGCATCAATCGCTATGTTCCTGGGGATTATGGCGTGGATGAGGCAGTGGAATATGCCAAGATGTTCACCCAATATGCTGATTACATCAGCACCGATACGGGAACCTGGGAAAGCATCGACATGCTCGTTCCGTCCATGAATGTACCCCAAGGCTTTTTGCTCCCAGACGTGGCGCGCATCAAACAAGCTATTCCAGACAAAGTCGTCATCGGCAATGGACGCATTGTTTGGCCAGCTATGGCAGAAAATGCTCTGGAAGAAGGCTATATGGACATGGTCGGGATGGCAAGAGCACTGATAGCCGACCCTTATTGGGCCAAGAAAGCACAAGAGGGCAGAGCCGATGAGATCAGAGGTTGCATTGGATGCAACCAAAAATGCATGGGACGACTCTTGCAGAATTTGGCTATTAGCTGTGTACAAAACCCAACCTCTGGCTACGAAGAGGAATACGGCGAAGATATTCTTTACAAAGAGACGGAAACACCTAAAAAGATTGTCGTTGTGGGGGGCGGGCCCGCCGGAATGAAAGCAGCCGAGATCTATGCGCGCCGTGGCAATAACGTGATCCTCTTTGAGAAAGACGATACACTAGGGGGAAGAGTGCGATGGGAAAGTGCCCTACCAGGCCGAAGGGGCGTCTCGGGGGTCAGTCGGTATCTCACTTATATGCTTTCAATCCTTCCCAACGTGCAGACGCGTCTCGAAGAAGAAGCTACGGTTGACAAGGTCCTTGCAGAAAGCCCGGATATCGTAATCATCGCGACGGGGTCAACCATCGCGACATCCCGCCCTGGTTTTTACAGCACAACCGATCTGATGAATGGAAAAGTCAATGCTAATTCCATCTTAGTCTTAGATAATGACTCTACAACAGAGGGCGCTTCCATCATTGAACTGATCTTAAAACAGGGAGCGCACACCCATTGGGTAACGCCGGCATTTTTCAACGGCCAAAATATAACACCACCAATTCTATTGGACTATTTCAAACGATTGGCTGGTCATCCTGACCTTAAGGCTCACGCGATGGAAGTCCCGACAGAGATAAAAGATGGTAAGGCAACGCTTTTCAACATCTACATGGGGACGCAAGAAGAAATCGACGATATTGATGCCGTCGTCGAAGTAGGCATCAAGAAAGCCAACAACGAACTTTACGAGGCCCTTAAAGGCAAGGTAGGGCAGCTCTTCATCATTGGTGATGCAGCCGCTCCGCGAGACATC
The DNA here is from genome assembly GCA_003445715.1 of Candidatus Mesolinea sp. Taxonomy (GTDB): domain Bacteria; phylum Chloroflexota; class Anaerolineae; order Anaerolineales; family Anaerolineaceae; genus Mesolinea. The sequence goes on from DMCS01000089.1 coordinate 2,374, forward strand.
GCCTCAGCCCTGGAAGATGCCGTCGGTCTATCTAAATTGGTGCAAGGTGCCTAAAAATTAATCTGTAGTGAAGGAGGTTTTTTTGGAAATAAAACAAGTCGAAGGTAAAGATATTGGAACCATCATGCTCTACGCTTTGAGCACATGCCCGTGGTGCAAGAAAACAAAAGCGTTACTCAATAGCCTCAACGTGAAATACAGCTACGTGGATGTAGATTTGCTAAGCGATGATGAGGAACAGAGCGTGGAAGAGGAACTTTCCCATTGGAGCGATCAACTGGCATTCCCTTCGCTCATCATAAACAACGAAAAAATTATCATAGGGTTTAAGGAACAGGAAATTAGAAAAACCTTGGAGGCAATGGGCGCATGAGAGAATTCACAACTGAAGAAATTCGTCAATCTTATGAGCTTCTCAAGGCAAAGACGGAGAAATCTGGTTACTTACTAAATCCAGATGAAGAGTTTACTCTGGGGATAGTGGAGTCACTGCTTACAAACAACGAAAGGTATGGGTATCCACTTTGTCCTTGTCGTCTCAGTTCGGGCAGCCGCGAGGCAGATTTAGACATTATCTGCCCTTGTGATTATCGTGATCTAGATTTGGCGGAATACGGCCGGTGCTATTGTGCCCTGTACGTATCGAAGGATGCAACGCCTGAGCAACTCAATGGTTCCATCCCTGAAAGACGACCTAAAAATCCAGCTCAAGAAAGCAAAGCGGTAACAATGCCCATGTGGCGGTGCCCTGTCTGTGGCTACCTTTGCGCAAGGCAAAATCCACCAGAAGTGTGCCCAATATGTGGCGCTAGCGGAGACAGATTCGAACGCTTCAATTCTGTAATAAAATTAGAATGATTGTCAATAACTGAAAAGGAGATACAGATAAGATGAAAAAATATAAATGCAGTGTATGTGGTTACGTTTATGATCCCGCTAAAGGAGATCCGAGTGGTGGAATAAAACCAGGTACGGCTTTCGAAGACTTACCAGAAGATTGGGTTTGCCCAGTCTGCGGGTCACCTAAAAGTAAATTTGTTGCCATGGAAAATTAGTCCATTCTTGCAATGAAATTCTGGAAGCTCGCACACTCTTTCGTGTGAGCTTCCTTTTTTATATATGGCTTTCATTTTCTTGAAAAAATGACAAGCCTTATTTTCCGGTTTTTTTCTCAACTTGTCTACATAAACATTCCTTTCTGCCCCTTGACAGTGAACATTTGTTCTGATATTATTTATGCAATAATTAATCAAACAAACCAGAGAAAGCAGGGTATGATGGCCAGACGCAAAAATGGATTAAGTCCGCGACATAAAAAAATACTCGCCTTTCTGGAAAGCTACCAACAAGAGAAAGGCTATCCTCCTTCCATTCGCGAAATTTGTGATTACACCGAAATCAGCTCCACTTCCGTTGTGAACTATTATCTAAACCAGTTAGCCGAAATGGGCTATATCGAGCGCAGCAGCAACGTTTCGCGCGGCATCAACCTGATCAAGAATGCAAAAGGCATCCGACTACAAACAGTGAAATCCGCTGCGGAACGTCTGCTCGAGCCAGTCATCAATATTCCGCTGGTAGGCAACATCGTTGCGGGCGAACCGATGCCCGTACCCCCTTCAGATTTCAGCTATTACGACCCCGACTCCGGCGTGGAGATTGCTCGCGGGTTGCTGCCCGAAAACGACAGCACCGAGCAGCTTTATGCCCTCCGCGTTTTTGGGGACTCGATGATTGATGCCATGGTCAACGATGGCGACATTGTGGTGATGAAAAAGGTGGACCAAGCGCGCAACGGCGAGATGGTCGCGGTGTGGTTATCTGATCGCGATGAGACTACGCTCAAGTATTTTTACTTAGAAAATGGCAAAATACGCCTGCAGCCAGCCAATCCGCTGATGAAGCCTATCATTATTGAAGACCCAAACATCGTAGAAATTCAGGGCAAGGTTGTGCTGGTCATCCGTCAGTTGGCATAACATGTCATACACAATTAACTAAAAAAAGCCGTATTTTTAGAATACGGCTTTTCTGGTCCAAAGGAAATCTACTCTAAAACAACTTCGGCGCCGGCTTCTTCCAGCTTGGCTTTAGCGTCGTTGGCAACTTCCTTGCTCACACCTTCGAGCACCTTGCCGCCTTCGGTCTCGGCTAAGGTCTTGGCTTCAACCAAACCTAAGCTAGTCAGCTGGCGAATAACCTTGATGACGTCGATCTTCTTGGGGCCGGTGGCTTTGAGTACCACGTTGAACTCGGTCTTCTCTTCCTCTTCTTCGGCGGGTACGGCAGCAGCCAGACCAGCAGCAACAGCTGCCACGGGTGCAGCAGCAGAAACGCCCCATTTTTCTTCGAGAAGTTTGACTAGTTCAGAGGCTTCCAACACAGAAAGTTGGCTCAGTTCCTCTACGATTTTTTCTAAATCTGCCATTTTAATTTACTCCTAATTTTGTTTTTATTTTTTATAATAAGTTAGCCTTTCAAAAGGCATCTTGACAACTATGCAGCCACAGGCTGCTTTTCCGAGTTGGCTCGGATCACGGCTGCTAACCCACGGGCGGGTTCGGCAATTGTGCGGACGAGCTTGCTGGCTGGCGCTAAAATTGTTCCTAACAACATAGCGCGCATCACTGGCAAGGTGGGCAATTCTGCTAAGGCTGCGACGCGTTTAGCATCTAAAAAGGTTTTATCTAAATAGCCGCCGCGGATTGCAAAAGCAGCGTTTTCCTTAGCAATGTTGGCAACGGTCTTAGCGGTTGCAGGTGCATCTTCTGGAGCAAACACAACGGCGTTATTGCCTTCCCAGAAGCTGCTATCGTAGCTATAACCATATTCATCCAACACACGCTTGAAAAGACGGTTCTTGACAATATGCAACTCTCCGCCAGTCTCACGTAAGCGCGCTCGGGCGGCATTTACTTCTGGCATGCGCATCTTTTCGAATGAAAGTACAAAAATCGCTTCGCTATTTGCCAACCTTTCACGATACCTTTCAACAATTTGTTCTTTTTCTTGTTTTGTAAAAGCCAATGTTGCTTCACCTCCTTTCGGTGAAAATAAAAATCTCTTTCCGTTTATCCTGCAGAAAGAGATTTAAGTACATGTCAAATTTCGACTAAGTTCTCAACCTCCACCTTGGCAGGATATTAAGCCGTAACGGCACCAGCTTTCTTCAGTGAAGACCAGTATTCAATTGTCTGGTGGGCAAGTATACCACATCTTGCCAACCCTAAGCTTACACCTGTTTAGACTCCATATTCAAGGCTTCGTTTGGATCCACTTTAATGCCAGGACCCATCGTTGAAGCAATGGTAACCCTACGAACAAAATTTCCCTTAGCTCCTGCTGGGCGTGCTCTGCGGATGGCATTCATCAGCGCAGCCAGATTTTCTTCTAATGCATCAACAGAGAAGGAGACCTTCCCAATCGGAACATGGATATTTGCTGACTTATCCAGACGGAACTCCACGCGTCCAGCCTTGGCACTTTTTATCGCCTGAGCAATATCTTCTGGCTGTACCACAGTGCCCGCCTTGGGGTTAGGCATCAGGTTGCGCGGACCTAATACTCTGCCTAAACGCCCTACCTTGCCCATCATATCCACTGTGCCTACGGCGACATCAAAATCCGTATAACCTTGTGAAATGCGGCTCATATCTTCATCAGTTTCAGCCACAAAATCTGCGCCAGCTTCGCGTGCGTCTGCAGCAGCTTGCCCTTGCGCAAAGACCAATACCCGGATTTGTTTGCCTAAGCCATTCGGCAAAACCACCACATCGCGGATTTGTTGATCGGCTTGGCGTGGGTCTAAGTTTGTCCGCAAGTGCACTTCGACTGTCTCATCAAAATTAGCAAATGCAGCTTCTTTTACAAGTTCTAAAGCTTCCCTAGGGCTGTAAATCTGATTAAGATCCAGCTGTTTTAGTGCATTTTCATATTTCTTGCCATGTTTGGGCATCATAACTCCTTCGTGGTTCAAACGGGTAGCCACTTCCCTCCCACAACTATTTCAATTTATTTGTCGACGATAGTAATTCCCATATTGCGGGCAGTACCTTCAATTTGCTTCATCGCCCCTTCGATATCAATCGCGTTCAAATCTTTCATCTTAGCTTCCGCAATCTCACGCAATTGGGCACGGGTAATTGTGCCCACCTTTTCGCTTCTCGGATTAGCAGAACCTTTCTCAATTCCGGCGGCTTTTTTGAGCAGCACAGAAGCTGGGGGGGATTTTAGTTCAAATTTGAACGAACCATCTGCAAAGATGGTGATCTCGGCAGGGATAATCTCGCCCATACGATTGGACGTGCGCGCGTTATATTCCTTACAAAACGCCATAATATTGACGCCATGCGGTGCTAACGCCGGACCAATCGGCGGAGCGGGGTTCGCCTTCCCTGCCTGGATTTGAAGTTTTACAACTGCTTTAACTTTCTTTGCCACAACACATCTCCTTTGTGGTGCTAACGGGACGCTTCGTCCCTCCCACGAATTTCCGGATCGCTCCGGTTTATGCCTTTTCTACCTGTAAGAAATCCAACTCTACAGGCGTTTCGCGCCCGAAAAAGTTCACCATCACGCGAATCTTCGAGCGTTCCATATCGACTTCCGCAACCGTACCGCGGAAATCGTTGAACGGTCCATCAACAATGCGCACACGATCGCCTTCATGATAGGTTACCTTAAATGTAGGCGACTCGTCTTCAGCCCGGCGCATAATCGCTGCCACTTCTTCAGGACGTAGTGGTGTAGGCTCATCGCCCATGCCCACGAATCCCGTTACGCCGGGGGTATTACGCACCACAAACCAAGAATCTTCTTCCAAAATCATCTCGACGAGCACATATCCAGGGAAGACGTGGCGCTCCACTGTGCGGCGCTTGCCATCTCGAACCTCGATTTCATCTTGAGTCGGGATGAATACGTCAAAGATCTTGTCTTTCATATTCATGGTCTCAATGCGTTGTTCTAAGTTTTTGCGCACTTTATTTTCGTACCCAGAATAGCAATGGATAACGAACCACTGGCGTTCGCCTTTTTGTACACCTGAAGGAATTTCTTCCACAGAAGCAGGCACGGCAGCCTGATTGGAATCTTCGGGGTTTTCCCCTTCGGTTTCCACTTTGGGCTCTTCGTTATCCATTAATTCTTCGTTATCCATCGTATTGGCCATTTCCTGGCCCCTTTTCTAAACTATCCAACCAGCAGACCGATGAGTTGACTGAAGGCAAAATCCAGCAGCCCTAAAATTGCAGCCATAATCACTGTGACGATCAAAACAATCTTGGTAAGCGACCAGGCTTCCTTAGGGGTTGGCCAGGTAACCTTACGCAATTCACCCACTGTTTCACGCCAAAAGCGTGAAATACCCTGAAAAATACTGTTCTTCTTTTTACCCTTTGCCATTACATCACTCCTGGTTGATAACTCAACGCCGCGGCTGGCACGGCGTTGAGCTCTTTTCTCAACAGGTCAGGTAGGACTTGAACCCACAACCCCCGCTTTTGGAGAGCGGTGCTCTGCCAATTGAGCTACTGACCTAAGCAACCTTTGCCAGCCTTGTGCTGACGAAGGCTATTTCACCTCACGGTGCAAACGATGCTGACGACATCGCGGACAATATTTCATTAATTCCATGCGGCCAGGATCATTGCGCCGATTCTTTTCCGTGGTGTAATTGCGTTCCTTACACTCGGTGCAAGCCAAATAAATCACTGGTCTAATATCTTTCTTTTTCGATGCCATTTTTCATCCACATGGCTGCCCCATCAAAGAAGCAGCCATGCTTCCTCCGTTCACAAATTTTATTCAATAATTTTAGTGATCCTGCCCGCACCAACGGTCAAGCCGCCTTCACGAATAGCAAATTCGGAACCCTGCTCTAGAGCCACAGGAGTAATCAGTTTGACCTTCAATCCGTTGACGTTATCTCCCGGCAGAACCATTTCGACACCATCAGGCAGGGTTACATCACCGGTTACATCCATCGTGCGGATATAGAACTGGGGACGATATCCCGTGAAGAACGCGCTATGGCGGCCGCCCTCTTCCCGCTTGAGGATGTATACACTGGCTTCAAAGGTGGTGTGCGGCGTAATACTGCCAGGCTTTGCCACAACCATGCCACGTTCCACCTGGTCGCGATCAATACCGCGCAGCAACAGACCAACATTATCACCTGCCATACCATAATCCAAGGTCTTGTGGAACATTTCCACACCAGTGACTACGGATTTTTGGATTTCATCGCGTAAACCAACAATATCAACCGGGTCGTTGACTTTGATCTGACCACGTTCGATACGGCCGGTTACCACCGTGCCGCGGCCTTTGATGGTGAACACATCTTCGATCGGCATCATGAATGGCTTATCCAGTTCACGCACCGGCTCTGGGAAGTAGTTATCAATCGCATCGAGCAGCTCGATAATCGGCTTATATTCCGGGGCATTTAAATCCGTGGATGTGCTTTCCAAAGCCAACTTTGCCGACCCGCGGATGATGGGGATCTCGTCACCAGGGAAACCGTTTTTAGTCAAAAGCTCACGGATTTCAATCTCGACCAGCTCCAGCAGCTCAGGGTCATCCATCATATCCACCTTATTTAGGAAGACAATGATATAAGGCACCTCAACCTGGCGTGCCAGCAAGACGTGTTCATACGTCTGGGGCATAGGACCATCTGGCGCAGAGACTACCAGAATAGCGCCATCCACCTGAGCCGCGCCCGTAATCATATTCTTGATATAGTCACGGTGACCGGGCATATCCACGTGTGCATAGTGGCGCTTCGGCGTTGAATATTCCACATGCGAAATATTAATGGTAATGCCACGCGTCTTCTCTTCTGGGGCATTATCAATACTCTCAAACGGGCGAAAGTCACCAAAGCCACGCAGTGCAGAAACTTTGGTCATCGCAGCCGTCAGGGTGGTCTTGCCATGGTCGATGTGGCCCATGGTACCCACATTCATATGGGGTTTTGACCGATCAAATTTTTGTTTTGCCATACTTATCTCCTTAACATAATTACATTTTCACTCGTTATTTCGGCAAAAAGCCCTCAATGGGATTCGGACCCATGACCTCGTTCTTACCAAGAACGCGCTCTACCAACTGAGCTATGAGGGCAGCCGGAACCAGGACCTCTTTTAGAGATCCAAGTGGACGGTGAAGGATTCGAACCTCCGAAGGCCTCTGCCAACTGATTTACAGTCAGTCCCCGTTGACCACTTGGGTAACCGTCCATGTTATTTCGGGCGCTAGCGTTTTACCCGCTGGAGATTGAGGTTGAACAGGTCAATCTCAATCGCTAACGGCTAACTTGAGCCGACGATGGGAATCGAACCCATAACCTACCGCTTACAAGGCGGTTGCTCTGCCGTTGAGCTACGCCGGCGCCCTATTAAATTATTAAATATCGGCTCTTCCTTAGCTAAAAAAGTATATCAAAAGCCGAACCAATCCGCAAGCCTGATTTCTCACTTCAGACTATACAGCAAGGCGTGAGTGTATCAGACCCAGCCGCATTCGTCAAGCAAATTTTATGAGGGTGTTGAAAAACATTG
>DMCS01000089.1:10152-19668 GCA_003445715.1 Candidatus Mesolinea sp.
TTGCAGGTGGGGGCGGCCGCCCCCGCCTGCAAACATCTTTCCCCTAGTTCTTTCGTGGTCTCCTGACCACGAAAGGCAGTTGACCTTTAGGTCTCAAAGAATACAGGAGACCTACGGTCAACTTTCTCGCACGGTCTGGAGACCGGCGAGAACAAAATAAAAGAGAACGGCGAGAACAAGATTTATTAATATGGCGTGGTGCGAATTAAGCCCATTTGTACTTTTTCTACGGTTTCTGCAAACAGACGCTGTTTGCCTTCTGTAAAAACCTTAGTGTTAATCTGGGAAAGCATTACGCCGGCATTGACTGCGCCAACTTGCTCGCCAGCCAGTAACCGCCTCACCGAATCAGTAACCACTGAAGGTAGGTCAGAGCCAAGCACGGCAATCCATGCAGCGCTATCGTCCAAACCGGCTTGCCCAGCCGTGCCTACGAGTTTCACACCGGCGGCATCCAAGTAGCTGACAAGCTCCGGGGTGCTGACCTCGTGCTGGATATAGACGCCTTGCACTGTATTGGCGAGCAAAGCATCGGCGGCAGCTTGCCAATCTGCCTGGCTGGTCGGGTCTGTGATCTGTGCTGTGATGGGATAGTACAAGACCGGCCCAAAACGCGAGTTGCACAGCCCGCAAAAATACCGTGCCCCAACAATAAACGAGCCTTCGATAGCTGCGCCAGCTTGGGTGCCAGCTTGGGAAATCACCCCCACGCGATAGTCTGGTATGGTTAGCGCAAGCAAGTAACCTGCTAAGAAAGCCTGATCCTCAAGTGAAAGACTTGCAGCACTGACCATGTGCACATTGCCTCCTGCGCTAACCTCAGGGACACACACTGCAAGGAATTGAATTGCCGGCGCCTCAGCAGCAAGAGTATACACAGCCTCTGCTGGCGCTAATGAAACCACAACCTTTACACTTTCACCCAAATCTTGGCTGTTGAGTTCCTCTTGTTGGGTAAAGCGCAAACCAGCGCTAGCGGCATAACTGCCTAATTGTTCAGCAAGCGACTGCGCAAGCGCACCGTCGCTGCCGGCTGGCGCCCAGAGCACAATATCCGCCGCCAAGCCAACTGATGGTAAAGGGGTGGCAGTAAATGCCAGTGTATTTTCAATAGTAATCGCCGGTTCAGCGCTCGTTTGTGTTTCGGAGGGTGCAGGCGTAAGCGTACCTTCCCCACCTGCACAGCCAGCAAGCAAAATAAGTACACCAAGCCCTATAGTTATCAAGCGGAAGGGATTATTGTGGTTCATTTGCCCAATTTTACCCCAGCCAACTTCACGGCGGAAAAGTTAAGCTTATACTCATTCTTCCTATAAACTAGGCATCCCTACTCGCAGTGAAAGGCCGTGACAGGATGCTCACGCAAATGAGAGCGGTATAATGAAAACCAGAATTGCTGGGTAGTCACCCTAAACAAAAAGGAGCGTGTGGTTTTCTATGAACCTTCCTACCAGCCAAACAACCCCGGATAAATTTTACGACCTGCCCCCTAAACAGCGAAGAAACCTGCGCGCGTTGATTAAAAACGCGAGCCCCGAAGAAATTGCTGCTTTCCTGCATGATGATGTCCAGCCCAAGTCCGGTTTCCACCTCAAATCCCTGTTACTGTTACTCGTTAGCTCAGCCGTATTTGCGGCAGCGATTCTCACCGGTTCTATCCCTTTGCTCCTAGTCGTAGTTCTGAGTGCACCTTTTGCTGCCCAGATACTCAACCTCAGCTTGAGTGCAGTGATTCCCTCATATAAACACTTTTGGCGAGGCTTGTTCGGGACGCTAATTACAGCGCTCTTCTATTTTGGCTCCGGCTTGCTGGCTGCGAATTTAGCAGGTAAACATTGGTCCTCCTCTGGCATCCCATTGGCGTTTCTGAAAGAGAACGGTGTGCAGGAAGGCATAGTCTTGACGTTAGCTGTGATCCTGTTTGCCTGGCATTGCCTCAGCCAAAAAGAGCTGCCACGCCTAAGCTCAGCTTTAATGAGTATCTTGATTTTCAGCCCTTTTGGGTTAGCCGGCTGGATGGCTTATGGCAGCTTAGAATTAGCTGGAGAAGCTTTGTTCATCTATTGTCTACCGCGCCTGGCTTGGACTTTTCTGCTGAGCCTGTTGATTTTTTGGGTGGCAGGGCTGCCGCCTCGGCACGTAAAGGGTTGGTTGATCTTTCTCTTGGCAGTAGCTCTATTTGCAGTAAGCATCGTTGGATATCAGGCTTACGGTCCAACTTTTTCTCATTCTTTATCTTATAGCCAAGTCCATCCCCCCGAAGTTACCGAGACGCAGCCAATCCCAACACCTAAACCCAGCAACACGCGCCCTGTGGTTTCACCCAGCGCCACAGCCAAGCCAACCAGCACGCCAGCCCCAACTGCCACCGCCACGCTAACGCCTACCCCGGTGGTTGCCTTGGTAAACTCCGAGACCGGCGTGCGTATGCGCGCCGAAGCTGATCCCAACGCAGAGGTTTTAGCTTACCTCAATAACCTAAGCGAAGTTGCGCTTTTAGGGGAAGAAAAACTCATCGGAAATACACTGTGGCAAAAAGTGCTTGCGCCAGACGGTCAAATTGGCTGGATTGTGAGCCAATACCTCATGACGGCTACACCAAGCAGATAAACGCTATTCTATAATCACTTCGATATTCGCCCTCGGCACGCGAATCACTTGGTCATCTTCGCGCTGCACCACTACCGCCTGCATCAGCAAGCCGCTGGAGAACATTTCCGGTTCCTCGGGCAATGAGATGATCGTGCCAACACTGCCGGCATAAGGTTTGCCGAGCAAGCGCACACGCCTGCCTATTTTCAGCAGCTCCTCAACAGGAAAGAGCTCTTCAGAAAACGGTGCCTTGCCTGGTAGAATGATTTCCGGACGCAAGCCTTCTAACCTATCGGGCTGATTTGCATTCAGCGCTACCTCTTGTCCCTGCATCTGCTTGAGCATCTGTGCGCTTATGGAGTCAATCGTCAGCTCTCCAAACCCAACCAATACCATCATAGGGATTTCAGCTCGCGCCAATTCTGGCAGCACTTGTGGAGAGACGGAACCAAAAACCAAGCCGGCAGGCTGCTGCGCCAAAAGCCGGTTGAGCTGAGTTTTGCTTGCACAATGCTCCACCACCGCGATTTTAACCGCAATGCTTTCCCGCGCGTCAATTTCAGAATCTCCACCCCAGCGAGAGAGCTCTGCCGACACGTTTAGCCCGTTACCCCATACACCTTGCAGACGCGCTCCCTGTGTTGCAATCACGGCGCCCCGTTCAGGGATAATCTCTACTACGGTGCCAGGAAACGCTGCCAGTACTTGCATCACTCTCTCACCCAGTGCGAGCGTGATTTTTCCATCTCGGATTGCCACGACCATGCCGTCTTCAGGTGCACGGAAAATACGCGCAACTAAGCCAGGTTTTTGCGCAACGATATCCCCAGCTTTTAGCGGCTCACCCACCAAGCGCTCTATATAGCGGTCGATATGCTTAGGATTAATTTTGAAATTGTTGACTAAATCAAATACTTGATACCGCGCCGGCACCCTCACCTCAGCAATGACATCACCAGCTGCCACCTCTTGGCCAATGCGCACGAGTACTATGCCAGTGTAGGGTAAAGTGAAAGCGCGCATTATCTGTTGAATGCAGCCAATCTGTAAGGTTTCTGTGCTCATCCTAACCACCTAGTTCCCAGAGCCAGTTGTAGATTGTCTGGCTGCGCACCTCGGGATCTTGGGGCAGCTCCAAAGGCCTGCCGCGCCCATCAATCACCACGCCAACTTTTGAGCCCGGTACATTTACCCAGCCGCCCAAGCCGATATAACCCATGCCAACGTCTGTAAGCTCGCTTGGGGAGAGGTAAACGCGTGTACGTTGGTTGTGGGGAGCCTCGATCCGTTTGAGCGTGCCTTTGCGCACTTCTAACTTCTCGCGGCCGGCTTCTTCTCGATCAACTTCGAGTGTAAGCAGGGTTTTGTCCGCGCGCTCTGCACTCTGCGCGGTGATCACTGTGCCAAGGTTATCAAAAACACCGGCATCAATCATTTGAATCGCAATCAGCGGTTCAAGCTCAGCCAGCGCCCCCAAAGCAGTCATCAGCTGTTGGGCATCAAGTGTGAATGTGGTGATGCCGTGCGGGCGCAAGCCATCCAATGCGATTAGCAAAGTTTGCTGTGCAGCTGGCACTCTGATCAAGCTCTCACCGGAGAGCAGGATCGGCTCGTAAGGGGCAAATAATCCCTGCTCTGGGTGGTAATTAAAATTCGGGAAAATTGCATGCGTGTGCTGCAATGCTGCTTGCAAACGCACGCGCGTCCAAGCGTGCTCAATAGCTAAATCTTCTAAGGTATCTGGTAAAAATGCAGGATGTAAGCGCTTGTTAAGCATATAGATGCTGGCAGTTTCCACATCGATAGGCAGGGAGGACCAACGGCAAGTCTCTTCGCCAGTGTGACTAGAAATCTCCGGTCGGTTGATGCTGCCGATAAACTCATCGCCATGGGCAGCCAGCACCGTAGTGGAGCTGCTGCCTACGTCCAGCACCAAGGTGCCCTTACCATTGGAATGGATGCGGTCAATCAGTCGCACGATACGGCTCATGGCAAAAGCAGTCGGCAGCACGGTGGTATTGCATTCCTGTTCAAGCTCCTCCAAACCCCTAATCTGCTGCCGGCGCAATGCAGCAAAAGCTTCCAGCATGGCTAGCCATGCAGCCGGAAGGGCTTCAATCCGCAAGCTTGGGTGAATATTGCCCGCCAAATGGAAATCTGGACCAGCTTCCAGCTCTGCACGTGCCATTTCCGCTAAGTCACGATTACCCGCATAGACAATTTGCGGTCGGATGACCCGGGGGGAACTCTGATAGACAATCCGCATATTCTCTAAAGCCGCGCGCACGGGACGGAAACTGCCACCATCCGTTCCCCCAGCGATTACAAAGAGGTCCGCATTGCTCTGAATCAGTTTTTCAAGCTGCGCAGTGGCATTGGGCTCATCCTGCAGATCCAGCTCAAGGACCACCTCAGTATAAAAAAGGTCGACCAAGCGGCGCAAACTTGCCAAGGATAGGTCAGTCGAAACGCCAATCAAAGCTGTGCGCAATGGATTGCCCGCCGACAAGCTCAAGCCAGTGCCGGCAATCCCTTGTTCGCCTCGGACGAGGCGTTGATTTGCATCGAGCAGTTGGAAATCGCTCGTCTGTTGCAGCTGCAGGAGGGCATGCCGCACACCAGCACGCACATCCTGACCGGCAGAGGCTGTTGTTTGGGCAGTGGCACTGCCAGCGAGTTGATAGTATCCCTCGCGTTGTTGAAATAACCAGGCACGCGTGCGCTGGGAGCCGATATCGATGCTGAGATAAGTTTTTTGCTCCATGCTTCCCTCAGCCTGTCAATAAACTCAGAATAAAGTCTTTGAGCGTGCTTAGTTGGGCAATCAATGCCGTGAGCGCAGTTGTGTAAAAACCTACGAAGAGCATGCCAAAGGTAATGCCAATAAAAACCTGTCCAACGTGGGAAAGGCTTTCAACCCAGCCGCTGCGCGCCTCGATATCGCCTTTTAATTGCGTGCGGTGGTGAAAAGTGAAGAGCACAGCAATCACACCGAGTAGGATAAACACAGCTTCGAGAATCTCCCCCCAAGCTAGCTGCCCGCCGGTTTGGATTAAGCTCGGGCTAAAGCGGTTGACGATGCTCAGTAGTTGAGGTGCCACTGTTCCCCGGCTGACGCCGGCGATAGTCAAGGCTGCCATGACCCCCACCAAAAATGCTAATGGCAGCCTACCGACAGTGCCTGTGCGCGGGAAGAGCATGAGGACAAGCAACAAACATAGCAAAAGCGGCACGAACATGAGCAAGTCAATCTGCCCACCGGCTTCTTGTATGGGAGCAATCAGCAGGGGCAAAATTACTTTGGAGATTAACACAGCCGCAATGTAACCACTAGAAACACCCACCAGCAAATAAAGAGCAGCCCGGAAGAAAAAGTTATCGCCCAACAAGTAGCTAAAGACCATGAGCGTAAGTGCAAAGCCGATCAATCCCAAGATGACGTCAAGCGCATTCATGCTTGTTTCTCCCGCCGCCGATTGGTCGCATCTGTCTCCGCCCTGGTGATCATCCCAAGGATCAGGAGCACTATCATGACAATCAAACCCACCTGCAAAGCACGTTCATGCGGTGCTTGGGTAGGTTGTTGACCAAGCGATTTTGCCAAATAAGCCCCTTCCTGTGTGCCCGCGGCGTAGCCAGTCACCTGCCCGGAATCATAATATGGCAAAACTATGGCAGCATCTTGGTTGGTAATGAGCACAAGGAATTTCCCCTTGCCCAACCAAGGGGCAGCTTGCTCCATCCAGACCTGAAATTGGCTGCCTGAATCTTCGAGCAGCAAAACGGCACGATAACTGCTCAATGCACTCACGCCCGTAGGTAAAAACACCATGGTCTGGTTTTGATCTACTGCCAGAGCAAGTACCCCTAAGTTTCCACCGGGCAAATAGGCTACCGAAGGCGTCGTTGTGATGCCGGCAGCTGATGCTAGCTCCTGAGCTAACCAGAGCCCGCTCGGTTGTGTTGTGAGCAGCTGCCAGTCCACGCCGCGTTCGGCGAGGAACTGCAACAGCGGGGCTGCCACAGGCTCCAACTCATAACGGGTAGCGGGTTGGTAATCCAACACCACCAAAACCTTATCCCCAGCGGTAAGTGCTTGCAAGGCTTCTTGCAGCGCAACGGTATGCACAGGCGCAGCGCCTTCTCTCAGGGGAGGCGGGGGAACAAAAAGTAGCGTCCCGATGATGGCTGTCAGCAAAAGTAAGCCTATCACCAAGCGATACCAGCCCTTTGAGGGTGTTTTAGGCCGGTGCGTCGGCGGGAAAGCCTTGCCCTCTTCTGCAATCAGGTTGCGCAATATTTCTGCACGTTCTTTTTGGCTGCGCAGTAAGAGTAAATCTTGCGCTGCGCTTTCTTCCTCTATGCGTTCTGCTTCTTCAGAGGGCAAACTTGTCTCGGGTTGCATACCCAGGTCTTCAACAATCGGCTCTAAGATTTCAGCAGCTTCCTGCTCTGGCGTTGTTTCTTCGACCTCGGCTTCAGTCTGTGGCTCAACCTGTTCCTCGGGCTGCTCTTCCGTAAGTTCTTGCTGAGGTTCCTTTGGCAGCGCTTCTTCTGGTGGTGCTGCCTCCACCTCTTGAGCCGGAGCAGTTGCTTCTTCCACAGGCTGCGTTTCCTGGCCCAAAGTTTCTTCTGGCTCAGCTGCCTCAAGCATAGCAGCACCCGCTTCAAGAGGCTCGCTTTCTACCGGTTGGGTTTCTTCGCCCTCTATTTCAGGGTGCAATTCTCGGATTTTCTGCAGCCACTCAGGAGGACCCTCGGCATTCTCGCCTTCTTCAGATGTCTTACGCGCGCTTTGCAGGACTTCTCTTTGTTTACTTTCGCGCAAGCGCGCAATCCAATTGGTAAATTCTTTATCGATTTCGGCGTGCTTCTCCCCTGACCGCACCTGGTCCATCGTTCCAGCCCGGCTTGCCAAATCTCCCGTAGCATCTGCTTCCTGAGCGGCACGGGCTCGGATACGCGCTAACCATTCTGGCACTTGGAGTTCTTCTGTTTCAGGGGGTGGGGTTTCAGCATCCTGCGATTGTGGAACTTCTTCTTGCCCTTCAGACGTTGGTTTTGATTCCGCTGGCTCTGGAACTTCGCGCTCTTCTTCGCGGAAGGACTTCAAGATTTCAGGCAGGTCACCACTCGCATCACTTGGGAGGGGTGGAGTACCCTCTACCCCCTCGATCCTAAAAAGTTCCTCGAGTTCCTTACCGCAGTGTACGCAGCGGGTTACTTGGGGGAAGTTTTCTTTTCCGCAATGTGGGCAAACGATCATATCAGCGGTCATCTACTCACCATAGGGTCTTTCTAAGCCCAACACAATGCGCAAACCGAGAAGCATTGCGCCTAAGCCCATCCCAATCAGCAATCCGCGCATGCCTACCAGCGGTAAGGCTTCTAAATAGCCAATCACAATATCTAACTGCGGAATCTGAAGCGCTTGGAGCCAGCCTAACCCAAGCACAAGGAATACCAAAGCACTGATGCCAAAGGAGACCGTGAGCACTGACCATCCGCGCTGTTGAAAGAGGCGCAAAGCCGCTGCCGCCATCACCAAAGCTGCTAACCCGTGTAAGCTGGCTTCGGCGGGCTGCTCTATCGCAACAATCCAACGCAAATAACTTGGGTTCTCCACGCCGGCAGTCATCCCGCCAACAAAACTAGCCAAAAAAGCACCTACGAGAATCAAGCTGTAAATAAACCCATGCCTAACCTTAATAATCTTACGGGTATGCGCCAACAGCAGGGTTGCCAGCGCCACCAAAGCAGCAAAAGAAGCCAAAATCACAGCCCAATTGAGCATAACATCCAGCCATCCCTCGAGCTGTGGCTGCCAGATGAGGGCTGCCAAAACGAGCAGCCCACTCACAGCTGCAATGATGACAGGAATTAGCTTCTTCATTGCCACACCCCCAACAAGTGCAGCACTGCCGCAGCGATCAACCCTAAAGCAATCACGATGCGCAGCAGGTCCTGCGCCCGCAATGCTGCAGCTGCTGCGCGATTGACCTGCAAACTCGCACCGCCATCAAAATAATCTTCTCCTAAGCTGATTTGAGCAGCGCTTGTGAGGAGCGCCGCCTGGGCTGAGAGATTTGAGGTAAGCGCAATGATAGGGTAACCCTTACGTTCGGCTAAGTCAGCAATTAGCAAGCTCTCTGGCTTGTGCGGACCGTAAAGAACCACGCCAGCATTGGCGCGCGAAGCAGCTTGCGGCAGCAAGCCTGCCAAGTAAGCATAAGGGGAGAGCCCAGCGGGTAGGGCGTAATCAAGCTTGAACAGCTCGGGTGCTACTGCTCCCTGATAGGTGCCTCGTACCACGCTCTGGCTAAGGCAAGCCAACGTTCCACCACCGCTGGCAGCACGCACAGGTTGATCGGTAAAAATGGAGCGCCGAGTCAGCGCCGCGAGCACGGGCAGGCTCGCCATTGCTGTGGTGCTGTCGGCAACATCCAAACCTAAGCCAATTGTCAAGCGTTTGCCTTGTTCGGCAGATGCCTGGCTTAATATTTCAGTACTATGCACCGCTAAGGTTTTGCGCAGCCCAACATAAGGACGCTTACGCTGCACCAGAAAGCCCACACCTAGCGCCACTAATGCCAACACGCACAGACCGATCGCCAGTAGGTCATTAATGCTCAAAGCTGGCATAAGGTTATGCCTCTAAGCTTTCTAAAAGTTTTTTGCGCAAGATTCCTCCAGCAGCTGGCGTGAACGAAGGAGGCAGGCTGAACGCAGATGGCTCAGAGCCAGAGTGCTTAGCCAAAGGTTGAACTAATGGGACATAATGCCTCAGTTCAACTTTCATGCGCTAAGTATAGCATAATAGACTTTTTTCTCCGCAGAATAATCGCCTCTAATAGCAAAGTGATAATGTCTTAAAGGTGCAAAATAGAAATGTCCTGATTATCAGTCTTTGAATCGCTTAGTTTA
>DMCS01000096.1:0-4020 GCA_003445715.1 Candidatus Mesolinea sp.
CACTTGCGAGTTGAATCCAAGTTTTCAATTTCTGGAACCGTGGAAAAAATTGAACAAGAACAAAAACAGGGCAAGGTAAATATTATGACCATGCATAGGGCAAAAGGATTAGATGCGGATGTAGTATTTATTGTGGGGGCTGAAAAGCAGTTCATACCCGGTAAAAATTTAGGTGAAAGCGAGGGCAATGAAAGAAGATTATTTTATGTCTCTATTACTAGGGCACGACACTCGTTGTTTATTACATATTGTAAAAAACGAATTAAGGAACAAAGATATATAGGTAGTGAGAGTGAAAATTCATTTTAGAAGATTCTTTTTTGAAACCCGAGTATATTTCATGATAAAAAATGAATTCGTTGTCATATCAAAACAACCTTTCCCCTTGCACATCTGCCGCAAACCGGGTAAGATAAGCGCAATACCATCAGCGTTGATGCGGGACGAGTAAGCAGAGCTCCAACCCCAGAGAGGCGCTACCAAGTGCGAAAGCGCCGGCAGCCTCTGCCCAAAACCACCCGCCAGCTTGAACCTGAACCGGCGTGAGCTCCACTAAGGCAAACGGCAGCCCCGTTATCGGCAGCACGAGATACCCACAAGGGTAATCTGGGTGGAACCGCGTGAGAGACCTCTCGCCCCAGGGCGCAAGGTCTTTTTATTTAACATTAAGGAGGCATTGATGTCTAAACAAGAAGAATATGAACACTCGCAGCTTTATCGCATTCGGCATTCCACGTCGCACATTATGGCTGAAGCAGTACTGGAGAAATTCCCGACTGCTAAAGTAGCTATCGGGCCAGCCATCGAGGATGGCTTTTACTATGACTTCGACCTGCCGCGCAGCCTAACGCCCGAGGACCTGACCGAGATCGAAGCACGCATGAAGGAGCTTATCCGCGAGGGTCAGGCTTTCGTGCGTCAGGAAATCACTGCGCAGCAGGCTAAGGAACTCTTCAAGGATCAGCCCTATAAGCTGGAGCTGATCGAAGGGTTGGAGCAAGGCGGACTGGATGAGGACGGCAATCCGACGGATGAGCGCATCCCGATTACGATCTACACGTCTGGTCATTTCACTGACCTTTGCCGCGGGCCGCATGTGCAGAACACGCGCGAGATCAATCCCGATGCCGTCAAGCTGCTCAACGTGGCAGGTGCGTACTGGCGCGGTGATGAAAAGCGCCCCATGCTCCAGCGCATTTATGGCACCGCCTTCGAAACCAAGGAACAGTTAGATGAATACCTTTGGAAGATGGAAGAAGCCCGCAAGCGCGACCACCGCAAACTGGGCAAGGAGCTGGACCTCTTCAGCCAAAATGACGAGGTCGGGCAAGGGCTGATCCTCTGGCACCCCAACGGCGCCATGATCCGCCACGAGATCGAGCGCTACTGGGATGACGAACACGTCGCCAACGGCTATGATTTCGTCTATACGCCGCATATCGGGCGCTCGAACTTGTGGGAAACCAGCGGGCACTTGGGTTTCTACAAGGAAAATATGTATTCCCCCATTGTGATTGAGGATCAGGAATACTACCTCAAACCGATGAACTGCCCCTTCCACATCCAAATTTACAAAAGTGCGATGCGTTCCTACCGGGACCTGCCCATCCGCTATGCCGAGAAGGGTACAGTCTATCGCTACGAACGCTCGGGCGTGCTGCACGGGCTGATGCGGGTGCGCGGCTTCACCCAGGATGATGCCCATCACTTCTGCCGACCGGACCAAATGCCCGCGGAGATCGACTTCATCCTGAGCTTTAGCCTGAGTGTGCTGCGCGCCTTCGGCTTCAACGAAGTGAGCGCTTACCTGAGCACCATGCCGCAGAAATCCGTGGGCGACCCAGCCCTCTGGGCAGATGCCGAACAGGCCCTGGAGGAGGCGCTCAAGCGTGCCGGCTTGCCCTATGAGCTGGATGCTGGCGGCGGTGCGTTCTATGGGCCTAAGATCGACCTGAAGATTAAAGACGCCTTAGGCCGCGAGTGGCAGCTCTCGACAATTCAGTTCGACTTCAACCTGCCGGAGCGCTTTGGCATGGAATACATTGGTGAGGACGGCCAGCCGCACCGCCCCTACATGATCCACCGTGCGCTCTTGGGCAGTATGGAGCGCTTCTTCGGCATCCTCATCGAGCACTATGGCGGGGCTTTCCCGGTGTGGCTGGCGCCTAAGCAAGCCGTGCTCATCCCGATTGCCGACCGGCACTTAGATTATGCCTACGAGCTTGCCAAGCACTTCAAGCAAACGGGCTTGCGCGTCAGCGTGGACGCGCGCGCCGAGCGCATGAACGCCAAGATCCGTGACGCGCAAAACGCGAAGGTACCCTATATGTTAGTGATTGGCGACCGGGAAATGGAAGCGGGGCAGGTGGCGCTGCGCCGGCGCAATGGGGAAAACCCAGGGCCAATGCCCGTAGAGGCCTTTCTGGAGCTGGCCAAGCAGGAAATTACAGAAAAGATTTAAACAGAAGCCCTCGTGAGAGGGCTTCTTCATCAAGATCAGCTCTGATTTGATTAATCAGTCATGCAGGCAAATCGGATTATACAGCGTTAAATCTGCCAGTCGCCATCCTTGAGCAGCACGACGCGGCTGCCATCGGCTTTCACGCCGGTCACGGTTACCTCGCGCCCGCCGACCATAAAGTCGACATGGATGAGAGAATTGTTCATGCCTAACTTGCGGTTCTCCTCCTCGGAGCGCTCGGTGCTGCCTTGCATATTTTCGCTATAAGCCGCACCTAGGGCAAAGTGACAAGAGGCGTTTTCATCGAAAAGGGTGTTTTTGAAGAGGATACCCGTGTTGCTGATGGGCGAATTAGCCGGCACAAGCGCAACCTCACCCAAGTGTTTGGCGCCCTCATCCATCTCCAGCAAGTCCGCCAAAATTTGCTTGCCCACCTCGGCGTCGAAGTCCACCACCTTGCCATCTTTGAAGGTGAAATGGAACTTATCCACGATTTGCCCGCGCACGCTAAGGGGCATGGTGGCGCGCAGGGTGCCATCCACGCGGTCGGCATCCGGCATGCTGAAGATTTCTTCGGTGGGAATATTGGGCATAAAGCTCTCGCCATCTGCACTTACTGCAGCGCCGCCTTCCCAAATATGGTCTTTGACCAAGTGCACCTTCAGGTCGGTGCCGGGGCCTTCATAGTGCAGGTAATCGAAGTGCATTGCGTTCAAGAAGGCTTTGTGCGCTTTGAGTTCAGCATCATGCTGCTGCCAAGCGGAGAGCGGATCAGGCTGGTCAGCACGCGTGGCTTGGAAGATATTCTCCCACAGCTTGGCTACAGCTTCTTCTTCGGGCAAATCCGGGAAGACGGCTTTTGCCCAGCCAGGGCTCGCCACGCCAGCCACACACCATTTGACCTTGTTTTGCATGGTGTAAGCCATCAGCGGCTTAGAGGCTTGGCCGGCGGTCTTCTGCCACTTGGCAATCCGTTTTGGATCGACTGATTTGAGCAATTCGGGGTCATCGGCAACCAAAGACAGGCGATGGTAATGGTCTTGGAACATCTTCTCCATATATTCGACGCGATACGGCGGAAAATACTCAAAAGCTTCTTCAGGGGCGTAGAGATAGCGGTCGAGCACCATCGTTTCGTCATTCAGGGTTGGAAAAACATCCAAGACGCCATTTTGGTAAGCTTTGCGGGAGACCAAGCGCACCAAGGGCAGGCAGTCGGCGTTGAAATTAATGGCGAGTTTATCGCCAGGCTTGAGAGCGAGGGCGAAATTAACGATGAGATCAGCATAATTTTCGAGATAACGTTCAAAAGACATATTTTCCTCCAGTGATTAGCTTATGATTTAGTTTTCCATTGACCTGTTGGCGACTTCAAACTGTTGCATTGTCTCCGGGCAAGTTGTCATTAGATAATACCGCAATTTGAATTAAAAACAGGAAAAAGAGGGTGTTGAAAATGTCCAGAACATTAAAAAAATAGCTTTATATTCAAGAAGATCACAATACGTTCATATCCGCCACCCCTTTGATTCCCCTCCCCAGCGTCTCGTTTCAGTGTA
>DMCS01000096.1:4220-14635 GCA_003445715.1 Candidatus Mesolinea sp.
AACCAATGTTTTTCAATACCCTCGAATAGAGGTTATTTTCTGCCTATTTGGTTTGACCTTTTTTTACTCCCTATGGTAAAATTTACACGTCGCCAGAAAACACTGGAAGTGTTTTCTATTAATAATTGTAGAAGGAGAAGCAACAATCAGTAGTAAACAAGAATATAGAGTTAATGAACGCATCCGAGCGGAAAAAGTCCGCTTAGTTGACGAAAACGGCGAAAATGTCGGGGTAGTCTCTCTAAGCGAAGCACTCCGCCGGGCAGATGACGCCGGTCTGGACCTGGTGGAGGTAGCTCCCAATGCGGATCCACCTGTTTGCCGCATCATGAATTACAGCAAGTTCCTTTATGAGAAAGAAAAGAAGGAACGTGAGGCGCGCAAATCCCAAACTAAGATAGAAATCAAAGAGATTATGCTGCGCCCCAAAACGGGCGATCATCATCGTAACATCAAAGTGAACAATGCCCGAGGCTGGTTAGAGGACGGCAAAAAAGTACGGGTTACGATACGCTTCCGCGGCCGGGAGATCACCTATCCGGAATTAGCGCTGGAAGACTTGAAAGAAATCGCAGAGGACCTGAAGGACGTAAGCGAAATCGAGCAAGCCCCTAATCTGGAGGGCCGCGTGATGTACATGGTGCTCAGCCCGAAGAAATAGCGGCTTGACTCTGTAAATTATCTGATATAATATGCGTTTGGTAGTTTTACCAACGGCTGCGGTCGGTACACAGCCGTTGAATTTTCTTAGAGGAGTGTAATCGTGCCACGTAAAAAGAGTAATGGTAAGTACAAATTGAAGACTCATAAGGCAACATCTAAACGCTTCCGCACCACGGGAACGGGTGTGGTCGTGCGTACCAAGATTGGCAAAGGCCACTTGCGCCGCAACACACCCAAGCGCACCAAAGCCTTGCTTTCCGAGACCATTCCGGTCACCTCGCAGGGACTGGTTAAGCACATCAAGCGTTTAGCTCCCTATATGAGCAAAAAGGACTAATTCGGTCACATCGTTTTAGTGCGGCTGCTGGGTGTTTGCAACGAGATGCAAAAATCTGACGCCCAGGGGACCGCGAAGGAGATAAATTATGGCAAGAGTAAAAAGTGGACCATATCGCCGCCGACGCCACCAACGTCGGATCGCCTATAACAGTGGGTATACAGGCACACGCAATCATCTTTATAAGCGCGCCAATGAAGCTTTTTTGAAAAGCCAATGGTATGCCTATAACGACCGCCGCAATCGCAAACGCGACTTGCGCAGGCTCTGGATTGTGCGTATCAATGCGGCTGCCCGCCAGAATGGCATCACCTACAGCCGGCTCATTAACGCCATGCGCAATTCCGATATTATTTTGAACCGGAAAGTGCTGGCAGATTTGGCTGTGCGCGATCCGCAAGCGTTTGCTGAAGTGGTGGCTAAAGCAACCTCTAAGTCTTAGGGCTACCAAACTATATGAACAACCCCTGAGGAAACTCAGGGGTTGTTTTTTATGCTTATACAAAAGAGCTTAGGGGACAGGTGGCGGTTCGAACACCAGCAAGGTGTTATTGAGCGCATCGCTCACCCACACGGTCCCATCTTGGTTGACGGCGATACCGCTGATAATTCCCATAAGGTAGCTGTTATCGTAGCCGCCCCAGAGCTGCAAGAAGTTGCCTTCTGAGTCGAAGCGGATCACGCGGCCTAAGTCTGGGTCAGTGATATACACTTCGCCATCGGGGCTCAGGGCGATAAAGGGCTTGTTATCCAGCGAATCCGAAGTCCAAGCGTCAACCTCCCAGGTAAGCACGCTGGTGTAAATTGTGAAATCAGCATTGGGGGCAAAGACTTGCACGCGGTTATTCCACGTGTCGGCGATGTATACCTCCCCAGTAGGATCAACAGCAATTCCCACAGGTTCATCCAACTGTCCCTTGGCAAGTCCACGCTCGCCAAACTGGGTAAGGTAGTTACCCTGGCTATCGAAGACGACCACACGCTGCTTGCCGGTATCGGTAACGAGCACATGCCCTTGGGCATCCACAGCTATTCCGCGCGGACCCCAGAAGTTATCGACTACACCCTGCACTTGCCACTCGCTCCACATACGCAGGAAATTTCCCTCAGGCGTAAAGACTTGGATGCGATGGTTCCAGGTATCGGCTACGTAAACCAAGCCATCAGGTCCTACCGCCACACCCCAAGGTTCGTTGAAGGTGCCTTCTGGGGCAGGTCCTTCGAGGACATTGGCATAGCTGCCCCAGGAGTTGAGGTACAAGCCGGTTGAGTCGAGGTGCACGATGCGATGATTGCGCGAATCAGCGACAAACATGCTACCATCGGGTGCGACGGCGATACCGCGGGGGGCAGAAAATGTGCTTTGCCCAGCCACACTGATGACCTTGACCGGGTCTAAGCTGATGGTATTACTGGCATAGGGGTCGATCTTGGGTTCTTCTGGCTGGGGCGTGATGCCGTATTCCCAGATTTGGGCAGCCACATCTTTGCGGATATACATGCGCAAGAGGTCCGAGGGAGACCACGTAGCCAAGGTAAGCCCTGTGTTGCCGGTGAGGGCAGCATATTCTGTGTAATCGCGGTTAAACCAAATCTGCCACAAGGCTGAGCGCATCGCTGGATTGGTCAAATCAGTCCAGATTGTGCTTAATGTTTGATTGCGGTAGAACTCGGTAGGCCACCACATGCGTTTATATTCGTACATGAGATAGTCATCCCGCACAAGCGGCTCAATCTTGGCGAAATTCGCGCTGCCGACCAAAATGACGGGGCTATCGCGCAAATCCTTGGTGATGTTATCGGCATACCACATGCGGTTGGGGTAATCGCGCAGGTACCACCAGAAGGGGTAAAGCGAGTCGTTATCGTAGGCTACCTTAATGGATTTATCACCATAGAGGCGCTTGGAGATTGTTTCAACCTGCTCAAGCACGTCCTTCATGTCCCGCGTAGAATGCGCATAGACGAGAAACTCTTTGGCGTTATCGTAATTGATATACGCCGCGCGGTAAGCTGTGCGGAAGGTGAGCACACTTAGGATGGAAAAGAAGGTAAGTAATAAGGTTTTGGCAAAAGTCTTTGGCCGCCAGCCGCGCAGGAGAATGAAGAGGCCAATCAGGCTGCCAGTGCTGCCCACGAAAGCGAGTAAGAAATTGCTCGTAGCTTGCAATTGAGCGAGTTCAGCACCTTGGAAGGGTGGGGTTACGCCCAACAGGGAACCGATCAGGCTGCAAAAGGCAAACAAGAAAACGATCAGCAGCAGGACAACCTGCCAGCCCTTCTTTTGGCGGATTTCCTGCCAATTGGTCTTTTCCACCAGGTAACCTAAGCCCCAACCGGTAGCTAGAATCATCGGCATGGTGATATGCGTGGTCAGCCAGGGCATACGCTCGCCCGCAAACGAAAACGTCACCAGGCTCATCACGGACCAGTAGAGCAGGAGCGCCACGGTGGGGATCGAGCGTGCCGGCGTGTTATCTTCCGGCGGGTCAGTGAAAAGCGGTTGCTTTACCGGAGCAGCTTCAGGCTCTTCTGGAGGAAGCGGAGGGATTGGCACATTCGAGGGCGAGCTTTCTTCAGCGTCGGTCAGGTTCAGGCTGACTGGGGCTGCATCTGGGGGCAGCTCCCCTTCGGCTGGAATCGTTAACGGCAAAGCCGGCTCGAAGGGAGCACCAGGCTGGTTGGTGAA
The DNA here is from genome assembly GCA_003445715.1 of Candidatus Mesolinea sp. Lineage (GTDB taxonomy): Bacteria > Chloroflexota > Anaerolineae > Anaerolineales > Anaerolineaceae > Mesolinea. Next base: position 7,910 of record DMCS01000096.1, read on the forward strand.
AAGCCGCCGAGTAGCAGCAAGAATGAGCGTGAGCAGCGTGCCCAGCGCAGGTAAGTACTCATAAACGGGCACCTGAACGAGTGTGTAATAATACAAAGGCTGCGTCCCACGTTGCACAGTCTGTTGAGACATCCAGTAGCCTAGAGCAGCGACTAAGCCTTTGAAGAAGCCTTCACCATGCATAAAAAAGGTGGTGTAAAAGATAATAAAGATGCCCCAGAAAATGGCTAAGCTCTTGAGCCAGACCTTGCGGTTCCACAGCATGCCCAGCACTACAGATATGACTGATAAGACCACGAATACAACTACCGAGCGCAATATGCCGGCTTGGGAGTAGTCCAGCGGGTCAAAACCCAGCAGCCTGACCGGTAGGGCAGTGAGCAGCGGCAGCACCAAGAGCAGCTGCAGCACCACCAGGTCAAAGCTGCGCATAAGGCGGATTTGACCCCAGCCTAAGCCCCTGACCAGGTTGAGGATCATCAGCACCAAACCAGCGAGCAGCAGTACGCCGAGGATGAGGAGGGCTGGGATGGGGATTCCAGCCAGGCCGTTGGGAGAAAGCAAATAGAACGCACCCAGGGCGAAGACAGCCAGCAATGCGATCAGCATAGCGATCAGGAAATTCTTGCGTGTGCGCGGTGTTTCCCAGGGTTTATGGAGCACTTCGAGGATAAAGAGCACAGCTAAGAAGATGAGCGCTTCGGCGGTGAAGATGTAAGAAGTGGCCTTGTCGACGTAATGCATGGCCATGATTAACGTCAGCCAGAGGAGAAATTGCTTTTCGCCGCTCTCCAAATAGCGCAAGAATAGCCACAGCATTACCAAACCCCAAAACACGATGAAGATTTCGTTGCGCGTGTAACGGCTGTAGAACAAAATATAGGGTGAGATCATGAACAAGAAACCGGCAATCAACGCGCCGACCCTGCCAAGATAGCGCCTCCAGGCAAATAAGGTAAAGGCAACCACTGCCACGCCGAAAACAGCGGCTGGAATGCGCGCACTGAAGTCGGAATCCCCAAAGAGGAAATAAGAAAAGGCAATCGCATGGAATTGGAAGGGACCGTGCGTGACGGGGTCGTAAACGTAAGTCTCAAGCGTGTAGGAAGGCACCACGTGGTTGACCTCATCGTGAGACATGGTACGCGCGCCCAAGTCATAGAAACGGGTGAGCAGAGTGACGGCAAGGATGAGGACAATGAGCAGCTTTTCGATGGTTAGGGCTTGCCACCAGCCAAAGACGGTCTTATCCAGCCAGTGGTCGTGGGATTCTTGGGAAGGTGTGACGCCAATTTCAGCATTCATAAGGGGTCTCCGGGGTGAAGCTTGTTTGATATCGCTAAAACTATACTTTACTCCAGGCGTGGTGGCAAGGTTGATCTTATGCTTGCGCAATCAAATTCGCGCCTGCACGGATATTCTATATCAACAAAAAAAGCTCACACCATCTTATGATGAGATAAGCCAAAAAATCGCTTCATCTGAACTAAGGTAAAATTGTCGCGATGAAGACTCACAAAATCGTGATCCTATTTATCGCCAGCGCCTTGGCAGCCCTCTCAATGAGCAGCTGCGGCCCACGTATAACTGACACTATCAATACACCCGATGCCGAAGGGATTATTCAGACCGTTGTAGCGCAAGTGACGCAAGATTTCTTGCAGACCTTGGTAGCTTTCCAAACCGCGACGATGCCCCTGGAACCCACTGCGACAGAAACGACAATGCCAACGGCTATCTCCACTATTGCCCGCAGCCCCCAGCCGGAGCCTACGCCCAGCCAAACTGGCGCGTGCAACCGCGTGGCTGCCGGCGTGCCATTCGACGTTACCATTCCGGATGATACCGTTATGCAACCTGGCCAAAGCTTCACCAAAACCTGGCGATTGGTCAATAACGGCACTTGCAAGTGGACGCGCCTGTATGCTGTGGTCTTTTTCTCGGGCAACCCGATGGGCGCACATCAAAACAACTACCTCAATGCAGAAGTGCTCCCCGGCCAAAGCATCGACGTGAGCGTAGAATTCATCGCCCCTTTTGAGTCTGGGTCATATCAGAGCAACTGGATGCTGCAATCGCAGGCAGGTGAACTCTTCGGACTTGGACCCAATGGAGATGCGCCTTTTTGGGTGCGCATTCAGGTCGTTGGGCCGGAAACACCCACTCAAACCCCAACCTCCACACTAAGCGGCAGCGAAACGGCAACGCCAACGCCAACGCCAACACCAACGCTCACCCCAACTATCACTGAAACACCTACGCTGACGCCAATACCAACAACCACAACGCCTTAACGCAAGCATGATGGCAGCACCATGGAGGAGCAGCAGTGACTGATTACGGCGAATTCAACTCCCGGATGTGGGATGAATGGAGCGCGAAGAAGAACATCTGGACACAGCCCATTTCCCAAGAGGATTTTCTGCGCAGTAAGCAAACTGAGCTGAAGATTTACCTGACGCCGCAAAAACCAGTGCCGGAGCGTTGGTTCCAAGGTCTGGGTAAAAGGGTGCTCGGTGGGCAGCTACAGGCTGGATTTCTCATCAAGGACCTGTATGAGGACCGTGAGCCGGATAACCGCCTGGCGAAATTCACGAGCTTATATATTGCTGACCTGGCTGTAAAGCTCTGATGTCTACATGCAATTTTTTCTGGGAGCGTAACGATGACTGATTTTTTCACCAACCTCGACCCCGAAAATATGTTGGGGTATATCGATGCCTTGCCGGAGGATTTATCCAAAGCTTGGCAGCTCGGGCAGCAGCTGCCACTGCCGGCTTATCCACGAATTGAGCGCGTGGTTATTGCCGGCATGGGCGGCTCAGCTATCGGTGGAGACCTGCTGGCAGCCTATTTGGCAGATCAGCTCACCATCCCGGTTATTTCGCATCGCAACTATGCTTTACCAGCTTGGGCAAAGGGCAAAAACACATTGGTTATCTGCTCTTCGCACTCTGGGAACACAGAAGAAACACTCTCTTCCTTTAATAGAGCCCTCCAAGAGAATTGTTCACTTTTGGCGCTCTGCACAGGCGGTAAATTGCACGCCGAGGCAACGAATAGAGGGGTTCCGCTGTGGACTTTTGCACATACCGGCCAGCCGCGCACAGCCATCCCATATTCTTTTGGATTGCTGTTAGCGCTGTTTTGCCGCCTGGGGCTGGCAAAGGTTGAAGAAGCTGAAATTGAGGAAGCTATCGCAGTCATGCGATCAGCACGGACAAAACTGACGGCAAGCGCTGATTTGGCGGAGAACTCCGCTAAGCGCACCGCTGGGCAGCTGCTTAGCCGCAATGTGCTGGTGATGGCAGCCGGTGAATTGGAGGTGGTGGCACGCCGCTGGAAAACGCAAATCAACGAACTGGCGAAGGCTTGGGCATGTTTTGAGGGGCTGCCCGAAGCCAACCATAATGCTTTAGCTGGGCTGGAATTCCCGGAGCAGCTTTTTGAGCACACTTCCGTCCTTTTTTTGCGCTCCAAGATCGATCATCCGCGCAACGCGCTGCGCCTCACTGCCACGCAGCAAGCTTATCTGGCAGCCGGCGCAGCAGTGGATGCCATTTGGGGGCAGGGGAACTCGCGCTTGGCGCAGATGTGGAGCTTGCTGCAATTTGGGGATTATGTAGCCTATTACTTAGCCCTGTTTTATGGGGTGGATCCGACGCCCGTGGAGGCGCTCACGCGCCTGAAGCAAAGCTTGGCAGAGGCATAATGCCAAGGTTTGAGGGGGTGTATCTAAAAAATCGCTTGCAAGATTAAGATGCCCCCGAGAAGGATAAGCGGGATGCCGATTATCGCGCCGATTAGTGTGGCAGATAAGAGAATACCCACGGCAACGATTACCAAGCCGATAAACGCGCCAATCAGCTTGCCGGTGATCCGCAAGATGAGCACAGCGAGTCCAAAAACCAACTTAATTGGCCAAAAAAGAATATCGAATAGTAGTTTCATCGTATATACCTCCGAATGCTCATTATGGTTATATTGTATAGCAGCAGGCATATCGGGACCAAAGATAATCTAGCTTTATTTGCAAATTTGCGATGCGCTGAAAGAGAATATTTAGGGGAAAGTAAGCAGAAAAACTTGCGAACTGCCCGCCAGTTTCTGGTATAATCTGCATGCAAGTCGGAGAGGTCGCATAGCTGGCCTAGTGCGCTCGCTTGGAGAGCGAGTATACCGAAAGGTATCGTGGGTTCGAATCCCACCCTCTCCGCTGTATTTATTTAAGCTCTGGTTTTCCAAAATTGCGGATTACTCATTCTAACTGAGCGTTGATCCAATCCAGCATTGTCTGGATTACCCCTTCCTTATTAAGCTCATTATGCGTCTCGTGATACAGCCCTTCCCAAGGGCGGAGGGTTACCATTTCACCCCCACGTGCGGCAAACTGGGCTGAGCCTTCGAAATGGCAGATGCGGTCCGCCGTGCCATGCGCGAGGTAGAGCGGCAACTTCCACTCTTCAGCATGTGTGATGACATAGCTGCCCATGTCCATCATATAACTGCCCAAGCGCACGGAAACCTTATCGTGCACGAGCGGGTCCTGCTGATAGGCTTGCACAACTTGTGGATCGCGCGAAAGCGCGGAGGTATCCAGCCCGTTCGCAACGATCATGTTGGGAGCTAAGTGCTTCATCAGCGTTGCCATCAGGCGGTTTAGTGCTGAAGTGGAAACCATCAATGCGGGGCTGGTGGCAATCACGCCTTGCAGCTTGGGTTTGCGCGCCAAGCCATAATGCAGCACCTCCAAGCCGCCTAAGCTGTGCCCGTAGAGGAAGAGCGGCAAGGCAGGCGCATCTGTTTGGGCGCGGTACAGAGCCACGACAATGTCATCCAGGGGCTGCTCATACGATGGGATCCACCCCTGCTTGCCTGGCGAGCGGCCATGCCCGCGTTGGTCAAAGCCCAGCACGTAGAGCCCTTCAGATACGAGCGCTTGCGCGACGTGCCCGTAGCGGTTGCAGTGCTCGCCTAATCCATGCACCAGCACCACCGCCGCGCGGGATGCCTGCGGGTCTCCCCAGCTCCGGGCATAGAGCGCTAAGCCGTCGTTGGTGGCGAGGGTGAACTCACGTTGGGGGACGGGGTTGATTGTCATCATGAAGCTCCTTTTGATACATTATAAATCACGTGCTCCCTGAGGAAGCGCTCGGCGGTCTGGTAATAATCGACCAGCGTCTCAGCCTTGCGGAAGCCGTGCCCCTCGCCCTCGTATAGCCGGTACACGTGCGGCACGCGGTTAGCCCGCAGGCGCTCCACAATGCGCTCGGATTGCTCGGGCGGCACCACCTTATCCGCACTGCCCTGGAAGATGGCTAACGGGTCGCGGATCTGGTCGGCGTGATACTCGGGCGACCACTCTTGGAACCTTTCCGCGGCTTCGGGCAGCTTCCCAACCAAAAAGTCGTTGTAATGCGCCTCGAACTTGTGCGTATCCATCGCCAGGGTGAACAGGTTGGAAACGCCATAAGAGCACAGCCCCGCCTTGAAGAAGCCAGGGTAATGGATGAGCGCATTCAGCACGGTGAACCCGCCGGCGCTGCCGCCCTTGACAACCAGCTTCCGCGGGTCAGCCAAGCCCAAAGCCACCATCGCCTGAGCGCCCTCCACCGTATCCTGCAAATCCAGCCGCCCCCAGTTGTGGCGCAGCGCCTCGCGGTAAGCGCGCCCAAAGCCAGTGCTGCCGCGGTAGTTGACCTCCAGGAAGGCATAACCGCGGCTGGTGAAGAACAGGCGGTCCAGGCTGAAGCCCACCGAAACCTGCGAAGTCGGCCCGCCGTGCACATAAACGATCAGCGGGGGCAGCCCCTCAGCGGTGCAATTGGGGCTCGTGGGGGCGTAGTAGGTGCCATACACCGTGGCGCCGTCGGAAGATTGCCAAGAGACCGGCTGAGGCTGCGGCGCCCAGCCCGTTTCTGCCAGATTGGGTTGGTTCGATGCTACCAGCTGCAACGTGTTGCCCTGCAGGCGCCAGATTTCGGGTGGCAGCTCGGGCGATTGCGCAATCAGCGCCACCTCTCCCTCAGGCGAAACGCTGATTTGTTCGATATGAGTAAATTGTTCCGTCGGCAGCGGGGTAATCTGGCCGCTGGCTAGCTCCACCTTGTTCAGGCGGGTTCTGGCTTGTTGATTTTCCAAGAAATACAGACCGTCACTGCTGGGTGCCCAGGCGATAGTGCGCATACCCTGCACCCAAGCCGGCGGCAGCATGCTCCGATCCTTGACCAACTCGTGCTGCTCCCCATTTGCCAGGTCCACAACCACCAGCTCATCCCACTCGCCGCGGTTGCGAAGGTAAGCCAAGTAGTTCCCATCGGGGGAAAACACTGGTTGGAAAGTGGCCACCTCAGCGCTGCCATCCACAAACCATAGGCTGACAGGCGTCTCGATGTCTGGGTCAAACTCAGCTGCCACCAGGCGCGAGCCATCCCAGGGCATGTTAGGGTGTTTCCACTCTACCCATGCCAGCGCTCTGCCGTCGGGGCTCCAGCAAGGCTGCATATAGAAATCTGCTCCGCAGGCAAGGATCTTCGGCCAAACCTCCCCCTCCAAGCGGGTATAAGCTAAGACGTCGCGCCCTTCGTAGGTGTGCACAAAAGCCACCCCGCTCTCATCGGGGCTAAGTGCTGGGCTGGCGCAGCTGCCAAAGCCAGGCGTGAGCGGGCGGATTGGGCCGAAGGTGTAGGGGGCGAAGTACAAGCGCCCGTCCCGATCGGCAAACAC
>DMCS01000032.1 GCA_003445715.1 Candidatus Mesolinea sp.
AATTTGGATGTAATCGATTAACCAATGTTTTTCAACACCCTCTTTCAAATTCCGCACTCTGAGGGAGAATTTGGATGATATTGTCGGCTAAATCAACCCGCGCTGGCGTGCAACCCGTACTGCTTGAATGCGCGTTGTGACGCCTAATTTCATGAATATATTATTCAGATGGCGCTTGACCGTGTTTACAGAGATAACGAGGTCTTGAGCAATCTCTGCGTTGGTTCGCCCCCGAGCCACCAGTTGCAGCACCTCAACTTCTCTGGGCGTGAGCAATTCTATCGTGACCACATCTTCCATCTCATCGTCATTGTCCTTCGGTCTATCCTCCCTTGGCTTGCCAGTCATCCGAAAGATAAGGTCAGAGACGAAAGCTAAGCTGGGTAAGTCCGACGGAACTCTCCCCTGTTTGATGGCAGCCAAGTAGCTGAGCAGCATACGCGACATAGGCAATCCCTCATCCAAAAAATACTGACGGATCTCCTCTGGTTCTGCTAACATCAAAGCTGTGCCCAATTCCTCTAGCATTTGTTCTTCATTTTCCAACTCTGCAGCGGCTTCCGCTAAAAGGATGTAGGCTTTAATTTGCAGGGCAATATTTTGAATCTTTTGCAGAATGGGCAGTAATTCTTCCAGCTCTGCGCGAGATTGGGCTAATTTTTCTGCATCCTTATCCCGCCGTCCTTGCGCTAAAAGGAGCCTGGCAAATAACAACCTTATCCTCAGTCGATAGGTAATCGGCAGTGTTTCCAACTTCTTCTCGTTCTGTCGTCTAAACCAGCGCTCAACATTTTCAATCATATTGCGCTGCAGCTCTATTTCCAAAGCTGCCAACTGCACATCAATGTCATCTTGCCAGCCCTCCGTCATCCCGCTAAGCTGCTGTGCTAAGCTTAACTCAAATTTTGCGCTCCCGGGGTCCTGATTGGCGTGATGAAACTGGGCTAAGAAAATATGTGCACTTACATCATCCGGGGAAGATTTGACCAGCGGACTGGCATCTAAATAGTTTTGAAAATCTTCCCAGGCATCTTCTAGCTCGTTACGGGCAATATGAATGGCGGCAAGCTCTTTATAGAGATAACACTCCAAATTGGTATACTTGCCTTTCAAGCGGCTAAAAATTGCCAGGCTGCGCATCAGCTCAATTTCCGCTGCGTTAAAGCGGCCGATTCCTTCATAGATTCTCGCCAGTTGGTAACGTCCCATTAACTGCACAAACCATTGCTCCGAAAGTTGCGCAATCTGAATTGCCTGTTGGTAGAGCGCAATCGCTTCTTCGGTGTGCCCTTCGATGGCATGCGCAACAGCATGATGAAGCATGGCAAAACTGCGCGAAAAATAATTGTCTTGCGGCAAAATTTCTAACGCTTCGTCAATAAGCACATCGGCTTGGTCCGCTTTCCCGCGTGATGATAGCAATATGGCTTGCATCATTTTTATAATGCCATCATAAATGTCTCTAAAAGGAGCAATTTTTGCTTCCCCCTCAGGCGTGCGGGAAAGCGCCATCGCTTTTTCCATCCAAAGCTCGCAGGATTCAAAGTCATAGTTCTCCAATAGATCCCAAGCGTAAGCTAAACAAAGGATAGGACTGGCGCTAATGGTATCTTCATCGATAGTGCGAATGATGTGCATCAGGTCCAAAACGCGCCCATCCTGAAGGGATTGAACCGTAACATTCTCCAAATGCGCGATGATTAAATCCGCATCCTCGGTGCGTAAAATTTGTTGAACCGATTCATCCAGCATGTGCTGATTCATGAACCAAGTGCTGGCTCGCACAAGGTATTCTTTACTTTCCGTTGGATAGCGGCTGAGGAATTCTTCCCGCAATACCTCTGCGAATAAAGAATGGTAGCGCAGCCAGCCAGGATGTTCTTCGTCCGGAAAAGTAAATAAGTTGTGATCTTGCAAAATTTGCAGCATTTCTCTGCCCCACCCACAAGAGTAGCTTTCAGCAAAAAGTACCTCACAGAGTTCCGCATTCATTTTATTTAATATAGAGGTTTTGAATAAGAACTCCTGCACTTCAGGGCTTTCAGGGCGAATCACTTCATCGAGGAAGTAGGCACGCAGCGCCTGAGCATTATGCAGCTGAACCAGTTTTCCGTCTTCCGGCTTTTTAGTTAGGTATTCAACCGGCAGAAGTTGTAAGCCTAACACCCACCCTTCCGTTTTCTGATAAGCAAACAGCAAATCTTCATCAGAAATCTTGCGCTGTAAACTTACCCGCAAAAATTGGCTCGTCTCACTAAAATTAAAGGCTAATTGCTCCGTGCGGATTTCCAGCAAGTGCGCCGTAGCCCGCAGCCTTGAGAGCGAAAAGTCTGGCTCCTTGCGCGTTAATAAAATGAGCCTTAGGTGTGGCGGAAAGTGATCCAGTAGAAAGGCAATTTCTTCTAGGATACACTCTTGGGTAATAAATTGAAAGTTATCTAAAACGAGGGTTGCATCGGCAGCATCTTGAGTGTAACAGTTAATCAAGCGGATCATCAAAGTGTGCAACGCCTCCTCTGTGGGATAATTTGCAGTATCCTCCTGTTTGTATTCCCCCAGCTGATCCATGTTGCTATTTCTTGCCAGAGCAGCTGCAAAATAACGTGTGAAGCTATCCAAATCGTTATCGGCAGGTTCTAAGGTCAACCAGGCTATCTTCACGCTGTTATTGCGTACCCATTCGGCAGCGAAGGATGTCTTTCCATACCCAGCCGGCGCGCAAATTAAAACCACATCTCCAAAATCGCGCTCATCGAGTGCCGTTAGCAATGCCTCCCGCGGTACGCAATGGTGCCGCAATTCTGGAACCAGAAGTTTGGTGCGCAAGATGGGTAAATCATCAGCCTTTGACATGATTTTTCCGATAAGTCCTCTTTTAATAGTCAGCCAAGATTACATCTTTATTCTATCAAACATCACCGCATATACTAAGACCACATTAAGAGCTGCTTGCTGAATGATGAGGTCGATTACGCCTGTAAACTAAAACATCGCCCGTTTGGGCGATGTATCTAAAAGCTTAATAGTACAGATTTATTCTTCGAGAATAATCGCTTCTTCAGTGCATTCATCCCGAGCTTCACGCACGGCGTCTTCCAATTCTTCTGGGATGGGGTCAAGCAGCACAACCGCGTATGGTTCAGTTGCTAAGCTGAATACTTCGGGTGCAATGCTTTCACAGATACCGCAGGCGATGCACAAATCTTTATCAACAATAGCTCTCATTTTTTCTCCTTCAGAGTTTGGTAATTTTCTGGCACTATTGTATCATTGATGTGACGAGATCAATCCTCTTCTTCAATTTCAATCGCGCCGTCTGGGCAGTTTTCAGCGGCTTCACGCACCAGATCTTCTAGCTCTTCCGGCACAGGGTCAAGAAGCACTTCCGCAACGAGTCCATTCTCTAAACTGAAAACCTCAGGAACTAGCCCCTCACAAACACCACAAGCAGTGCATAAATCTTTATTAACTCTTACTCTCATTTTTTGCATCCTCCTTTTTATAGGTGCTCACATCCATAAACTTAACCGTGAGGAGTATAACACGTTGTAATCTATGCCGAGCCAATATTACAATATGTATAATGTATTTAATATAATGTTGATATTCAAAACTTTGCTTTCAAATTGGCGTAATGCCAGCATTACCGTTAATATTACACCCAGCACAGCGAAAAACTAACATGCTCTACGCAGCAGATTTCTTCAGATACAAATGAGAACGTTCGGCACATGATCTATCACATTCTTGCACCCGAAATATGGGAAACCGCACGCGCCAACCACGGCTATACACCAGAAGCTTTCCATAAAGATGGATTCATTCACTGTTCTGACCTCTACCAGGTAGAAAAAACGGCTAACACCATTTTTCACGATATACCTAAATTGCTCGTACTGGAAATAGACCCAAAACGCACTGGCATCCCCTTAGTTTATGAAAACCTGGAGGGTGGCCATATGACCTTTCCCCACCTGTATGGCAGTCCCCTCCCGCTGGCGGCCGTAGTCTCCGTTTTCCCGCTCCAGCGGGACGAGCAAGGGGATTGGCGCTTACCTGCCCAGATGCAGAGACCAAAACCAACACTCTTCACGGAGATACCTTATAGCCAAGATAGCCATTTTTACCGCTCGGTAATGCCAGGCAGCAGCATGTTCGACCCTCACGATAAGGTTTTCAGCCTCTACCAGCAAGCTGGCATCCAAACGGTGGTAGTGCTGAACACTTTTGAAGACATTGCGACCTTTGCTGGTCAAGACCTGTTAGCCCGCTATCAGCAAGCTGGCATTGAAGTGCTGCATGCGCCCGTTAAAGACTTTTCCGCTCCGCCCTATGGCACATGGGATACAGCTTTGCAACAAACCGAGGAGCTCATTCGCGCCGGTCGCAAGATTGCAATCCATTGCCATGCGGGCATTGGACGCACAGGCATGTTCTGCGCCTGCCTAGCACAAGACCTGCTCGGTCTTTCTCCCCAGGAATCGATCCAATGGATTCGCCAATTTATCCCCGCTGCTGTAGAGAGCGAATACCAAGTTCAATTCGTCGAAGCTTATGGCTCCAAACGTTAGTATGAGCCTAGAAACAAGCAAGTAAACGAGTTCGAATGTTTTGCTATCGCACTTCAACAGATAAACTAAAATCTTGCGGCTCATTGGTCTGATTAATCACATTGACCATATAGTCACCTAATTCGGGCAATACGACTTCAAAACTGCTGGAACCGCTCAGGGTGGAGAGCAGCACATCACCGCCGTTTACTTCAAAAACTTCTAAAATGAAATTTTTAGCCGGCTTGACGTCAAGGCTGAGCTTCTGCCCGCCCTCTGCACAAATAATGAAGTTGTGAACACCTGCCGCTGGTACGGTCGCAATTGCAGATTTTTCATAAATCCCTTCTGGGAAGTTTAGCCGTTCAGGAACTTCAAAGTATAGGGAGTATTCTGCCTGCAAGTAGCCTGCTTTCAGGTCCAAATACCGATTCCCCTTAGTTGGCAGGTATCCTTGACAGGAACTCCCCGATAGGAACTTCTTTTCTCCGCAAAAGATTGCAGCACCCTCCCATCGCATCAAAAACAGAAAAAAACTTCACTGGTACTTTTCAAATCAACGTGAATAAACTGGTCCTTTTCTCCCTGGAATATATCGCGGCAAGTCATATTCTCTCCGACGGTGCCTTCCTGGCTAAGATCTGTTCCACCTGCTTCGAAGCTGAGGTGCACCACCTTGCACACTATAGGCAGATTAGATTAGGCATCGCTGCTGATCAACTCCCCTATTGAGAAGTTGGAGTCAGCTGTGCCTCAGAACTGGGCATGGTTTCCCCAGCACAACCTGCCAATACGAACCCGACTACTAAACAAAACCCAATCAAAGTTTTTAATCTCAGCATTGTCTCCCTTAACTAAACTGAAATATTCTAATAATTAAATAAGCCTGATCTATAGAGAATGAGCTCAACGAAAAGCATTATAATAACAGGGCGATGAACCTTAAAGAAGCATGTTATCGCGATCTAATCCTGCTTAAAATACGTACAACTATGATATGATTCAAGTCGGATGGTCTTGGTTGCATAATTTTTGGAGCAAAAAATGACAAAAACTTTATTATTGATGCGGCATGGTAAATCCAGCTGGAAAGACAAAAAAATCCCCGATTTTAAGCGGCCGCTTAAAAAGCGTGGAAAAGCCGCTTCTGCTGAGATTGGCAGAATCTTGCGCGAAAACGAATTGATTCCTCAGGTAATTCTCTCCTCACCTGCGCTACGTGCTAGCCAAACTGCCGAAATCGTCGCTCAAGAAAGTGGATTTCCCATTAAAGTTACTTTTGTCGATTCATTCTATATGGCAGAACCCGATGTCTACTTCGAGTACCTCAGTGGTTTAGATGAGAGCTTGGAGCGCGTGTTGATCGTTTCCCATAACCCTGGCTTAGAAGCTTTCATGCAGCTTTTGGATGGCAAGCTGGAAGCTTTACCCACTGGCTCCTTGGCTTACTTATCCCTCGATATTAAAAAGTGGTCGGATCTTTCGATGGAGACCGATGCAGAATTGATTGGTTTTTGGGATCCAGAGACTGAGTTAGAGCTTAAAAAAGTAAAAGAAACTATAGTAACGGAGGAACAAGAAATGGCAAAAGACAAGAAAGATAAGAAGGGGAAAGACAAGAAAGAAAAGAAGGAAAAGAAAGAAAAGAAAAACAAGAAGTAAGCCAGACGCGCTTCTAAATCTTTTCGGGTAAAGCTTTCATATATATAGCGTCTTAATTACCTGAATTTCTTTCGTTTTATAGGTTGATGCCCACAGCCTGTTTCGATACAATAATCAGTAATCATGAAACAGGGTGTGTTGATGTTATTTTTGTGCGCTGTATTAATGCGTCTTTTTTCATTAACCCCCCACTGTTTCGTTAATCGACGGGGAGATAAGCAGCTGATTTCCATGCTCTCAGCCCAGCGTCAAAATCTTCTGGCCGGTCAGCGTAAAAAGAGGTTTGCAGGCAGCTTTGCGGTGCCAAGGTAAAAGCATGCAGCACCAAGCGTGTATGCCCCAGCTGAATTTCATCCGTCTGTAAGTATCCAAAGCGCTGCAAAAATTCATCCTCATCGGCGTCTTCGATGGTTTTATACCCCTCAGTCAGCGCTTTGTCGCGCAAATTCTCCAACAGCACCTGACGCTCTTTGTCGCTCTCATAATTAAACACTGTAGTAATCATCGTCAGCCCTGATGTCCAAAAGACCCCATGAGCACCTTCTTTGCGGTGTTGAAAGCCGTCAGGCAGGTCGATTTTCCACCGAGTGGTTAATTGATATTCCATATCCATTATTATACAGGAAGCTAAGAGCTGGTCCTTATTCCTCCAGACTGTAAGAGCAAAGTGATAATGTCCTAAAGTAGCAAAATAGAAATGCCTAGATTCAAGTATCAAGTGCAACAGTGATTTTTTAAGAATACCATAGGCGAGGTAAACGATAAACACTTACGTGGTCTGGTGTTCAGTCGATACTCAACAAAAGCGATGTCAAAATCAGTTAATGTTCGAAAGTCCTCGTCCTTGGGAATATATTGCCGGATCAAGCCATTGGTATTTTCATTGGTTCCTCTTTCCCAAGAAGCATAGGGATGGGCGAAATAAATCTCTGCTGCCACGGCCTGCGCAATTTCTTCATGAGCGGCGAATTCCATGCCCTT